>CALEMO010000172.1 GCA_937910825.1 uncultured Solirubrobacterales bacterium
GACCAGGCCGGCCAGTAGCCGGGCCTGCGCTTCACATTTCCGGAGGGGTCACGACGGGCGGCGCATCGCTGCGATCACGATTCGCCGCCTGTCTGCCCCTTCATGAAAGAGCGACAGGCGCAGGACCCGCAGCGCCATACCTTCGAGGGTTTCAAAGCTACCACCGGGCCATTCCACGAAAACGATCCGGTCATCGCCGAAGTATTCACTGAGCAGGCCGGGGTCTTCGGCGTCGATTGAAGCGATCCGGTGAAGGTCCAAATGGGAGATTGGCAAATCGCCCTTATAGCTGCGCCCTATGGTGTAGGTCGGCGAGGGTATGGGGCCGCTCACCCCCAGAGCGACCAGTGCCGACCTGATCAGTGTTGATTTACCTGTGCCGACTTCACCTTCAAGTAACACCATGTCGCCCGGCAGCAAATCGACGGCGATTTCCGCGCCCAGAGCCTCGGTCTCGCGCGGGTTGGCCGAGATCAGCGACTTCGCCTGATCACTCATCGTGTAGCACCGGCGCCGGGCCCGAAAGCAGAGGCGGGAGTTTGGCGATGTCATCGGCCAGAAGTTCTTTGGTTCCCGTCGCCCGCAAGGCTGCAGCGGGATGAAACAGCGGCATCAGAAAGACGACCCTGGACCCGAGCCGTTTTACGATCGGGCGGCCGTGGAACTTTGTTATCCCCGTCGCTTCACCGCTCAGCAGTTTGGTCGAAAAGTTGCCGAGCGTGGCGACCACCTTTGGCTCGATCAGCCGGATCTGTTCAAAGAGCCAGGGCCGGCAGCTTTCAATTTCTTCCGGCTTCGGGTTGCGATTGTCTGGCGGTCGGCACTTGATGGTATTGGCGATGAAAACGTCTTCCCTGCTGATCCCGACCCCGGACAGCATCTGGGTCAGTAGTGAGCCCGATCGGCCGACGAACGGCAGCCCCTGCCGATCCTCTGCGGCGCCGGGCGCCTCCCCGACAAACATCAGATCGGCATCGGCGTTTCCGGCGCCGAACACCACCTGTGTTCGGGAGTCGCAGAGTGAGCACAACGTGCACTCCCGGGCTTCCCGGAACAGATCTGCGAGTGCTTCTCTCCTCCGGGTTTGATCGGCCGACATGGTGGCAGCCTATAATTGGCTGAGGCCGCCACCCGTGTATGGGGGTGGATCCGGAAGCAAAGCAGCACTTCTGAAATCAACTCGATCCGTCTGGTATCACCGAAAGGGAACTGGAACGGCTTATGAACTACGAAAGAAAAGCGCCAGGTGCGTTGAATATCGTCGGGCCCGGCAGGGTCGGATGCTCGATTGCAGCTGCCGCAAGCGATTCCGGGGTCGAAGTCGAACTGCTGGGTCGCGACTTCGACCTGGAGCAGATCGGCGGGTGCGATGTTCTGATCTGCGTACCGGATTCAGAGATACCCGGCGTGGCCCGAAGAATTGCTGAAGGCGGCCTGCTGCCGCGCCTGCTCGGTCACTGCAGCGGAGCGACGACTTTGGAGCCACTGGCCGAATGCCAGGCAGACGGTGCTTTCTCACTGCATCCGCTGCAGACAGTTCCGGACCACGACAGTGACCTCAGAGGATGCCCGGCTGCCATAGCCGGGTCGAGCGCGCTAGCCATCGAATTCGCGGAAGACCTGGCCGGCCGGCTCGGCATGTCGGATTTCCGGGTAAACGAGGCCGACCGGGCGGTCTACCACGCCGCGGCGAGCATCGCGTCCAACTATCTGGTCACCCTTGAGCAGACCGCCGCCGACCTGCTTGAAAACATCGGGGTCGAAGACCCCCGAAGCGTATTGAGCCCGCTGATCGAGCGATCGTTCCGGAACTGGCAGGCACGCGGAGCTGAAGCACTGACCGGGCCGATCGCCCGGGGCGACGAAGCAACCATCGCATGCCATCGCAGGGCGCTGGCCGACAGACACTCTGAACTGCTGCCGCTCTACGACGAGCTCGCGACCCGTACACGAGATCTGACCGCCGCTGGAGAATCGTCCTGATGAAGATCCTGCGCAAAGCCGGGGAATTGCGTGATCAGCGCGAGCAGAACCGTCGCCAGGGAATCAAAGTCGGCCTGGTGCCAACCATGGGCTACCTGCACGAGGGGCATAACTCACTGCTCGACACCGCGCGCGAACAATGCGATCTGGTCGTGATGAGCCTCTTCGTCAACCCGGCCCAGTTCAGTGAGG
>CALEMO010000173.1 GCA_937910825.1 uncultured Solirubrobacterales bacterium
CGACCCGCACCAGCAGGGGTCGTTGCGGCCGATGTTCTCGCGATCCGACTTGACCTTGGTGGCAGTCGCTCCCCCGAGGATGGTCGACGAGCCCGCCGAGAATCCCGCCGCTCGTGCCGGCTGGGCTTCGCCCGGGACCTCGTCTTCGATCGCCGACTCGGTGAGTGCTGAAGGCTGGGATTCCAGTGTGCCTCCGGAGTAATCGAGGCTCGAAGGCTCATCCACCGGCGGCGCGAAAGCTTCGCCAACCGCTTCCGGTTCAATTTCTATCTCGACGTTGAAGACAAGCTTGCTGAACTCTTCCCAGATCGCGTTCATCAGTTCCGAAAACATCAAATAGCCTTCGTTCTTGTACGCAACCAGCGGATCGATCTGGGCGAATCCCCGCAGGTGAATTCCTTCACGCAGGTAGTCCATGTCGTAGAGGTGCTCGCGCCAGCGTGAGTCGATCACCTGCATCAGCAGTGTGCGCTCGAGGTAGCGCATGACTTCTTCGCCGAGCTCCTCTTCACGCTCGCTGTAGGCGTTCTGAGCGTCTTCTATGAGCTCGACCTTGAGACCTTCGCGGTCAACCGCCTCGGGTGTGAGCCCGGCGACGTCGATTGCGCAGGGCCAGATCAGATGGAGCTGGGTATCGAGCTCCGGCAGGTCCCATTCTTCGATCATGTCGCCCGGCGTATATTCGTCGACCAGACGGCCGATCACGCCACTCAACTCGTCGCGCGCGATCTCGGACATATCGCGACCCTCGAGAATTTCGCCTCGATATTTGTAGACGATTCGGCGCTGCTCGTTCATCACATCGTCGTATTCGAGTACGCGCTTGCGGATCAGAAAGTTCTGCTCTTCGACCTTCTTCTGGGCGTTCTCGACGGTCTTGGTCAGCATCTTCGCTTCAAGCGGCATCTCTTCACCGTCCTCGTCCACTGGTCCGAGGCGATCGAGGATCTTGTAGATCCGGTCACCGGCGAACAGCCGGATGACGTCGTCCTCCGCCGAAAGGAAGAAGCGGGAAGCCCCCGGGTCGCCCTGGCGGCCTGCCCGGCCTCGAAGCTGGTTGTCGATGCGACGTGATTCGTGGCGCTCGGTTCCGCAGATGAAGAGCCCGCCGAGATCGCGGACCTCGGCAGCTTCACTCTCGGCGCCGGGTTTGAAATCGGCCGCTGCTTTTTCGACGGCTTCGTTATAACCCTCGTCTTCGGGGTTCAGACCCTGCTTGACCACGAGCGGATGGGCCATACCCTCCGGGTCGCCACCCAGCTTGATATCGACCCCTCGGCCGGCCATGTTGGTCGCGATCGTCAAGGCGCCCTTGCGCCCCGCCTGGGCGATGGTTTCACCTTCGCGTTCGGCGTATTCGGGCTTGGCGTTCAGCACTTCGTGCTCGATGCCCTCCCTTTGAAGTGCGTCGGAGATCATCTCGGAAGTTTCGACCGAAACCGTGCCGACAAGGATCGGCTGGCCGGTCCCGTTGCGCTCCACCAGTTCGCGTATGACCGCCTTCCACTTGCCGTCTCTGGTCTTGAAGATCCGGTCGTTATCGTCAACCCTGGCGGTCGGCATGTTGGTCGGTACCTCGACCACCGGGACTTTGTAGATCTTCATGAACTCGGTGGCCTCGGTCAATGCGGTACCGGTCATGCCGGAAAGCTTGTCGTACAGCCGGAAATAGTTCTGGAGCGTGATCGTGGCCAGGGTCTGGTTTTCTTCCCGGATCGCCACCCCTTCCTTTGCTTCGACCGCCTGGTGGAGACCTTCTGACCAGCGCCGCCCCTCGAGGATGCGCCCCGTGAACTCGTCGATGATCATGACTTCCCCGTCAACCACCGCGTAATCCTTGTCTCTGCGGTAGAGCGACTCCGCCTTGAGGGACTGGATCAGGTGGTTGACCAGATTGCCGTTCTCGGCGAGGTAGAGATTCTCGACGCCGAGAAACTTCTCCGCGTTGCTCACGCCACGCTCGGTCGGGGCGACGGTCTTGTGCTTCTCGTCGTACTCGTAATCGAAGTCGGCGCCTGACGTGTCTTTTGACTCGCCCATAGACTTGAGCTTCGTCTTGGCCGGCACCCCGTCCAGCTGCTTTGAAAGACGGGCAAAGGTGTAGTAGGTCTGGGCAGCCTGCTCGGGGGCGCCGGAAATGATCAGCGGGGTCCGCGCTTCGTCGATCAGGATGTTGTCGACTTCGTCGACGATCGCGAAGTCATGCGTCCGCTGAACCTTGTGCTCCAGTGAGGCGGCCATGTTGTCGCGCAGGTAGTCGAAACCGAATTCTGAATTTGTGCCGTAGGTGACGTCGCAGAGGTATTTGGCACGCCTTTCCTCGGGGTCGTCGTCTTCCTGGATCCAGCCGACGGTAACCCCGAGCAGGTCGAAAATGGGTTTCATCCAGAGCGCATCCCGCTTCGACAGATAGTCGTTGACGGTGACCACGTGCACGCTGCCCCCGGTGAGGGTGTTCAGAACGATCGACAGGGTGCTGGTAAGGGTCTTGCCTTCGCCGGTCTTCATTTCGGCGATTGCGCCGTCGTGGACGACCATTCCGCCGATCAGCTGGACGTCGTAGTGACGCTGGCCCAGGCCGCGGCGGGCAGCCTCCCGGGTAAGTGCGAATGTCTCGGGCAACAGCTCGTCGAGTTTCTCCCCACTACGGGCCCGCTCGCGCAGCGAGTCGGCCTCTTCAAGCAGTTCAGAGTCCTCGAGTACCTCCATTTCGGGCTCGATCCGGTTGATCGATTCGACCCGCTTCTGGTACGCCTTAAACTTGCGGCCCTCGCCAAGCCGTAGGGCGCGATCGATTAGCTGTTTCGCCATGCCTTTAGGTTAGCCGTTGGCAGCATCCGGACTATCTCTGGCCGAGCCCCGAAACGACCGGAGCCCCTTTCGGGGCCCCGGTGATCACCTCACTTGTCGGTCCGGCTGCCTCAGGCGTCAGCCGGAGTTTTTACGAAAACTGGGTCAGAGCGCTGCTGAACTGCCTCCTGAGGGTCGCCCCTGCATCTGATTTACGAGGCGACGGGTCTCGCTGCGTTTCCGACGTTTCTCCCGGTGTCGTTTTACCTGGCGCTGTATGTCTTCGGCCAGCTCATGAATGGTGTGAATCATCTCGGGCGTCGCTTCGTGGGCATGCAGCGTGACCCCCTTCACGTGGAGCGTGCCTTCGGCTACGAACTTGTCGGTGATCGCAGGATTCTGCTCCTCGGACAAAACAACTTCGACGCGGGTGAGTGGAGAGACCTGCTGACCGATCCGCTTGAACCGCTGGGCCACCTGCTCTCGCAAATCGTCAGTTACTTCGACGTTGCGACCACGAATATCAATTCGCATGGGACCTCCTGCGGGGTTGTTTTCCTTGGAGTGATCCTAGCCCGTCGTCATGACGCAGTAAAGGGCTTTACCTAATCTTTCATCACCGGCGGGTGAAAGTGACCGCATTGACCGTCTTCGCGCCTGCCATCCGCAGCGCCTCGGCACAGGCGGTCAAGGTCGCTCCTGTCGTCACAACGTCGTCGACCAGGATTACGACCGGCCGGGACCTGCCACGGATCCGGATCGCCGGTGGGTCGTCGATCCGGCGGGAGCGGCCTTTGCCGCGTTGGCTGCCGGATCCACGACGCCGTATCGTGCGCTCGTCAAACTCCCAGGAAATCTGCCCGGCCATGCGGTCCGCCAGCTCACCGGCCGGGTCGAAACCCCTGAACCGGCGCCGCAGAAATGCGGCAGGAACAGGAACTACCGACCTCTGGGTTGCGGCGGCAGGCACGACCGGCGCTACTTCAGCCATGCGACTGCCGATCAGTCCGGCCAGGTTGAAGAGACCGCCGAACTTGTAGGCACGCAGAATGTCGCGGGCCACGCCTTCATGGGCCGCAACAGAGGAGATCTGGTCAACCGACGGCGGCGGACGCCCAATAACCGGCCCACCTTCATCCAGGCGCCATAGGCATCGTGGGCAGATCGGACCATCGAGGAGGCCGTCTTCCCGGCAGACAGCACAGACGGGAGGCAGTACCGCTGCGAACACCTGCGAGAACATCACGCCGGAAGTTTCGCGAATGCCCGCTCACAGGTGTGTGCCAAACGTCAAGAGTCTGCCAGTTACGAAAGAAAACTTCGAGCGAGCGGCTCAGCCGAGAACGCCGGCCGCCACGAAAGTTCCTGCTGCGAGCGTTGCCCCTTCGAGCAGCACCGCCTCTTTCACGCGAGCGCCTTGCCCGACCTGGCACCCCGGACCGATCACCGCGGGCCCGGTCAGCTCAGCGCCGGCGCTGATCACGCTTCCCTTGCCGATCAGCACGGGCCCGGTTACATCGACGCCGTCCAGAGAGACGCCGCCTGCCTTCCAGATTCCAGGCGCCACTTCCGGCTCATTCATCCCCAGATTGACCGCCCGCGCCAGGCCGTCGAAGCTGCCCTGAAGAAACTCGCCGATCGTGCCCACGTCATTCCAGTATGCGTCTACTTCATGGGCGAAGAAAGGCACGTCGGCCTCAAGCAGCGACGGGAAGACATCCATCGCCCAGTCAGCGAAGCCTTCAGGTTCCCCTGACTGCCAGAGCTTGCTTTCTCCGGGCCCGGGAAAGAAGTCGAAGATCTCCCGATCGAACATGTAGATTCCGCAGTTGGCCAGGTCCGAAAGTGCCTCGGCCGCATCCGGCTTTTCCTGAAAGCCCTGGATCCTCCCGTCTTCCCCGGTGATGACTACCCCGAATTCGGAAGTCTCGCTCACCTTTTTCGTTGCCAGGGTGGCGATTCCGTCGTGGCTCTCGTGGAAGCGCCGCATGGCGGCAAGATCGGTGTCAGTGAGAGCATCGCCAGATATGACCAGGAAGGGTCCGTCGAAGAAATCCCTGGCACCGAACACTCCCCCAGCCGTTCCGAGCAGCTTCTCCTCGGGGCTGTAGCTGAGATCCACTCCGAAGTCGGCGCCGTCTCCGAAGTGGTCACGGATGGTGTCGGGGAACCAGTGGAGATTGGCGATAACTTGGGTTAAATCATTGCGCGCAAGCAGTTCGACGATGTGCTCCATGACCGGACGGTTCAGGACCGGCACCATCGGCTTGGGCACCGAGTATGA
>CALEMO010000174.1 GCA_937910825.1 uncultured Solirubrobacterales bacterium
CGCTGGGCTGCGAAGTCTGACGTGATGTACGGCATGCACCACTGGCCGGTCTGGGGCGTTGAGCGCATCACGGAGATGCTGAGCAAAGGACGGGATGCCTACCGCTACATCAACGACGAGACGCTGAGGCTGGCGAACCACGGCTACACCCCGGATGAAATAGGTGAGCAGGTCGCTTTGCCGGAATCTCTGGCGAGCCACTGGGCTCTGCGCGAGTACTACGGAACGATCAACCACAACGTTAAGGCGACCTACGCGAAGTACCTCGGTGCCTACGATGGAAATCCGGCCAACCTCCACAACCTGCCGCCGGTGGAAGCCGCAAAGCGCTACGTCGAATTCATGGGCGGGGCCGAACAGGCGATCGCCAAGTCCCGTGAGTATTTCGACAGGGGTGAGTACCGCTGGGTCGCCGAAGTCATGAACCACGTGGTTTTCAGCGACCCACAAAATCAGGAAGCGCGGGAGCTCGCAGCGGACGCGCTGGAGCAGATGGGCTACCAGACCGAATCTTCAACCTGGCGTAACGCGTACCTGAACGGCGCCCAGGAATTGCGTCTGGGCACACCGAGCCTTCCATTTAAGATCGGAACGGGCAGCCCGGATACGATTCGCGCCCTCGACCTGGGCATGATCCTCAACTACCTGGGCATCCGGCTGAACGGCCCGAAGGCAGCGGGCCATGAGCTGACAATGAACCTGAAGCTTACGGATACCGGTGAGCAAGCTGTGCTTCGACTGGTCAATGGATGTCTCAGCCATTCACTCGAAAGACGCGCGATCGGGGCGGACGCCGACATCGCGACTTCGAGGGAAGTGCTCAACCGGATTGTCGCGGAGGAGCTGACGATCGAATCGGCGGTCGAGTCCGGCGAGGTCACCGTCGCCCCGGATCCTGCGCCACTGCTTGAACTGTTCGGGCTGTTCGACGAATTCGAACTCTGGTTCAACGTCATCGAGCCGTGAAGAAAGTTTTCCGGTCGATGGTTTCCGGAAAAGGTCAGCGGTTAGCATCGCAAGATGGAGCCTGAGCAGACCGAACCCGGGTCAGGAAAGCCACTGAAAGTCCTCCTGGTGGCTGATGAAGAGTTTTGTGGCAGCGACTTGCTCGCCGAGCTGCGAAGTCACCTCGAGGGACGGTCGAGCGAAGTCGAACTCTTCGTGATCGCTCCGGCCCAGGCGGGCTCGGGCCTCGAGCAGGAATTCGCTTCTTTCGACGCCCCGATTCGTGACGCTTCGGAGCGTCTGGACACGATCCTCAAGGAACTGCGGGCATCCGGCATCACGGCGATCGGTGAAGTCGGTGACGGCGACCCCGTGGTCGCCATCGGGGACGGCCTGCGTGAATTCGATGCCGACGAAATCGTGAGCATTGCCCATCAAGCCGGCGACCGGGCCTACGCGGAGAAGGATCTCTGGTCGAAGATCGAGAACTAATTTCACCCGCCGCTCGTCGAATTGATAGTCGGCAGGCGCGACTCTGAAAGCGATGCTCCGGCGCTGAACGAAGAGGTGACGATCAGGGACAGTGTCGAGCGGCTTGAGAGCATCGATCTGGGCAGCAGCGCATCTTCGTGATCAACGACGGCTC
The DNA here is from genome assembly GCA_937910825.1 of uncultured Solirubrobacterales bacterium. Classification (GTDB taxonomy): domain Bacteria; phylum Actinomycetota; class Thermoleophilia; order Solirubrobacterales; family 70-9; genus 67-14. The sequence continues at coordinate 1,592 of CALEMO010000174.1, forward strand.
CGCCGACCGCACCGGAGAAATCCTCAAGGAGCTTGAGAGTCCGGCGCTCGAGGTAATCGACAGGCTGGCGCCGAATGCGCGCCAGGGCAAAGCCGCTGCCCTGAACTATGCATTCGCTCAGATCTTCGAAAGGCTCGATCCTGATCCGGAGCGCATCATTGTCAGTGTCGTCGACGCCGATGGCAGGATCAGCCCGGAAGCCCGGCCTTCGTGGCACACCACTTCCTGGATCCGCAGGTCGGCGGCGTGCAGTCGCTGGTCCGCATTTACAACCGGCACCATCTGCTGACCTGGTTCCAGGACATTGAATCCTCAATATTCGGGCGCCTGTTCCAGGTCGGGCGAAATCGGTGGGGAACTGCGGGGATGGGAGGCAACGGACAGTACAACCGCCTCGCGGCGCTTGCTTCAATTGATACGGCGCAGCAGCCGGATGAGGATCGCCAGATAGCCAGCCGTGGCCCCTGGCGGGACCGCCTGACTGAAGACCAGGATCTAGGGCTTCGCTTGATGGTCGCCGGTTGGAGTTGCCGGCAAGACAACCGGGCAAGCATCGAGCAGGTTGCCTATTTGCTGATGCCGGTATTCCAGAGCATTGTCGGGGCCTCCCTGATCGGGGCCGCATATCTCGCGGTCACCGGCACTACCGTCTTTGGCGGCAGCCTCTGGTGGTTGCTCTGGCCGGTGCTGGTACGTTCGGTCGGGCGCCAGCTCGTCGGCATGGAAGCCTGGGCAAAGACCGGTCGGGAACAGCTCGACGCCCCGGCCGGCGACCGGAGCAATAAGCTGGAGTCATGAGCAATCAGCCAGAGACACCGGAAGAAATTCAGGAAGAGTTGAAAGAACTTGGCATCGACAACGATGCCACCGGCTCACCGGACCTTTTCATCTCGGGCCCGGCGCTGAAAGTGGGGGCAGGAATCCTGGTCGTGCTCCTGGTTGTTGGATTGGTAACACTTATCTACTGATCTGTCGTATTTTTCGGGCATGAAACGGCATCTGAATCCTTCAGTTGTCCTGTCGGCCCCAGGCAATCGAAGCTTCCTCTTCCCGATGTACGTATTCAGTACCTCGATCACCGGGAGTTTGGACTTCTCGATCCCGGCTGGGCAGGACACCTGCGCTTCGGCCTCGATCTTTCCCTGGGACTGGCTCGACCCGCGCGAATCCTGCGCGATTGACGTCGACTTCACACCGACCTCGGTCGGCGCGCAAGCGGCAGTGCTGCGGGTTGACGGCAACCGTCGGCAGGTCAACCTGAGCGGCGTCGGAGTCCAGCCCGATTCCGGCCCGACCGGAGCCACGGGATCCACCGGCAGCACCGGAGCGACCGGCGATACAGGAGCCACCGGCCAAACCGGTGCAACGGGTGAAACCGGCGACACAGGTCCGACTGGTCCCACCGGGCCAGGATTTAGCAGTGACTCGCCACGCTTCACCAAGCTCACGAGCAGAACGGTCAAGGTCCCCTCAGGTCGCCGGATCAAGGCGGTTACGGTCAATTGTCGCGGAAACGACTGCCGGATCCGCAGGGTCACCGCGCGCTACACCGTTGGCGGCAAAGCTTTCAGCGGTAGAGAGATCTTCCCGACGTCGACTTTTGCTTCCGGCAAGTCAGCCGTGATCACGGTGGCGGTTCCGAAGCGGGTCTACCGCCGACTCAGAAATAGCAAGTCAGGCACGCTCAAGCTCTCTGTGCTGTCGACATCCAGCAACGGCAGCGGCAACCAGAATACGCTCAGGAACGGGCTGAAGCGCTAGGTCAGGGGGGCGATTTCAGAGACTTCAGAGAGTTCTCTCAGAGAGTTCACAGGATTGACCATCAGGATGTTATTCATGCCGGCTGGGGACCGGGAATCCGAACTAGAAGGTAGACATGAAGAAACCAATCGCAATAGCAGCGGCCATTCTCGCAATCGGCGTAGCCGGCACGGCGGTGGCGGCACCCGGCGGAGGAGTATTCGGTGGCAGCCCTGAAGAGAAGCAGGTCGAATTTGCCAGAGACCTGGCCCAGAAGCTCGACGGCGTGAATGCCAATCAGGTCGAGCAGGGGTTGGCTGAGCTGCAAGATGAACGCAGGGCAGAGACGCTCAACGAGCGGGCCATTGAGCTCGCGAGCCAGCTCGATGGAGTGAGCGTAGATCGGGCCAAGGCAGCCCTTGAGACCGTCCATGAGTCGGTCGAAGAAGGCACCCGCCCCGATCCGAGCGAGATGGACAGCGCGCTTGCTGAGGCACTGGGCGTAAGCGAAGCCGACCTCGAAGCAGCCCGTCAGGCTGGGGCCGAAGACCGCCTCGACCAGGCCGTCAAGGACGGCGAGGTGACCGAGCAAATGGCAGACCAGATCCGCGAGCAGATCGAAAGCGGAGAGATGCCTGAGGGTGGTCCTGGCCACGGACCCGGCCCCGGTGGTCCCGGAAGCGGCTTCGGCGGCCCGGGTGAAGGTGGACCGGAAGCCGGAATCTGATCGAGCCGTTCAGGGCAGATCCGTTTCGAAGCAAACTCCCGCCAGCAGAATCTGCCGGCGGGAGTTTGGCCGTTGCGAAGCATGGGATGATCCGTTGATGGCGATGCCGGAAGTCCTGGTCGTTGACGACGACCAATCGATCAGGGAGGCGCTCGACCGTGCCCTACGGCTCGAGGGTTTCGCGGTGACGCTCTCTATCGACGGTGAATCGGCCCTGGTCGAGGTCGAAGGCAAGCAACCGCATGTGATGGTTCTCGATCTGGGCCTGCCCGGGATTTCGGGGATCGAAGTCATCCGCCGGTTGAGAGCCAGCGGCCATGACTTGCCGATTTGTGTGCTTTCAGCCCGGGACGAAGTGGCTGACCGGGTTGAGGGACTGCGCGCCGGCGCCGACGACTACGTGGTCAAGCCGTTCGAGCTGGAAGAGCTGGTGGTCCGGCTTCAGGCCCTGCTGCGGCGGCGGCCGGACGCCGTCAGCACGCCGCTTGAGGTCGGTCCGCTGAAGATTGATCCGGCTCGCCGAATGGTCTTGGTCGGCGGGCAGGAACTGGAACTGACTGGCCGGGAGTTCGAGCTGCTCGAGGTCCTTGCCCGTCATCCCGGGATGGTCCTTTCGAGGGAACAACTGCTTGAGCAGGTCTGGGGCTATACCTTCGAAGTGGATGGCAACGTCGTCGACCAGTTCATCTCCTACCTGCGCAAGAAGATCGACGCCGCCGGAGGGCCGAAGATGCTCCAGACCGTGCGCGGGGTCGGATTCGTGCTTCGCATCGACTCATGAAACGCAGCCTTTCAAGTCTGCGCGGCAGGGTCGCCCTGGTTGCCACCGGAGCGGTCGCGGCTGTACTGATCCTGGTCGGTATCGCGGCGGTGACTGCGTTTTCCGATCGGGAAAGCGAGCGCATCGACCGCGACCTCGCCGCCCGGTCCGCCCCGGCACTGGCCGGAGCGTTGGCGAGGGAAGAGGCCCCGCGGGGTGGACCGCCTCCTGGGGGGCAGTTCGGACCACCCGCGCTT
>CALEMO010000175.1 GCA_937910825.1 uncultured Solirubrobacterales bacterium
GCAGGAGCGGGTGCCGGCGATCACCGCGACCGGAGAGTGGGTGCGGCAGATCGCCATCACGTCGGCCCGGGCTCCATAGATCGCGGCGTGCATCGGCGTCTCCAGAGGCAGGTCCTCGGCGCCGGGCTCACCGCCCGGTCCGATCAGGTGCACATCGGAGCTCGAGCAGGCGCCCAAGGGCCGCGTCGCGGTGATCATGAAGCCACTGTCCGAAACCCTTGCCGAAACATGACCGAACCCTTCGGCCAGGCCGGCGCCGGCCACGATTCTCGCGGCTTCGGCAACCTGACCGGCTCCGACTTTTTCGGCGGGCTGCGTCAACTCAGTCCCGGGCGCCCTTGACCCGCAACGCCATCGGGGTCGGGTTGAAGGCGTTCACCGCAGAGATGTCCTGCGGACAAGCCGAAAGGGCGACTACGAGGTCTTCGAGGACTTCAAGCTCGATCAGCGACCCGGCCGGGTGCGGCGGTGCAGCGGTGACGATCTTGCCGTCCACCACGGTGTTATTCATAAAAACGTTCCAGCACATCTCGCCACGGAGCGGCAGCTCTCGCGGCTGATCCGCGATCGCGGCTTCGAGCGAAGCCAGACAGGACCCGTGCTCGGGCTCGCCGTAGTCGATCGAGTAGCGCTCGGGGTCGCAGCAGGGCACAACCAGGTCGTGGCGCCCCACGTCGTCGCGCAGAACTCTGAACAGCGGCGTGCGATGGTTGGAGAGGATCGGATCGCCTGGCACCGGTACCAGCTTGGCAAGGCTGGAGACAGTATGCGAAGGCGATAGGTACTCGTCCGGGTCCTCCAGGCGCCAGGCAGCCAGATCTCCGACCTGCTGACCTTCGAGGTCGACTATCTGCAGGACTTGTCCCTTCAGGACTTCGATCGTCCGGGCCTCACTCGCCGGCACAATCACTTCATTCAAGAACTCATCGCTTTCAGTCTGCTTGCCCATCGACTTCACTCACCCTTCTCGATCAATTGACAAAAACCATCTGGCGCCGGTGTATTGCGCGACCGCATCGCCTTGACCTGACCATCTACCAGCACCGCCGCAATGCCCGGTATGTCACCGAACTCGATCGCTTCGATCGGATCGCGGCAAGATGAGCCAAGAGGCGCAAAAGCGCAGAACAGATCCGCAGGATGCCCGACCTCGAGAATGCCTTCGTCGCGCCCGAGAACCCGCCCGTTGTTGCCTGTAGCCATTGCGATCGCCTGAGTCGCGGCGATGCCGGTGAGGGAACATATTTCGCAGATCGTCTTGATCATGCCGAGCGGCATTACGCCGGTGCCGGTCGGTGTGTCGGTGGCTAGGACAATCCGGTCGAGCGCGTTGAATTCAGCCGCCAGCTTGACGATCCTGATGCTGGAGCGCAGATTGCCTGCCTGCACCAGCTGGATTGCCCCGGGGGCGTCGAAGAGCCGTTCGAGGTCCTGGTCAGCCAGGGCGGTGGTGCCGCCGTTGGCGTGACCGATGATGTCGCAGCCGAGTGCCAGCACGTCTTCGATCGTGACCGGCGAAGAGTCAGGGATCGAAGCGCCGCCGGTGTGGTTCATTACCGTGAAACCTGCAGCCTGAGCCGCCCGGACCAGCGGCGCGGCATCGGCCTGGGGGCTGAAATCACCGAAACCGACCTTGGCCAGCCCGACCCCCTTCCCCCTGAGTTCCTTGAAATCTTCCGGCTCCAGAGTCGGCTCGATGATCACCGAACCCGCCAGGACCTTGACTCCGCCGGGGCGAAAAGACTCAAATGCCCGTTGGGCGGTTACCGCCAGCGCCTTTACTCCCTCACGATCACGGGGGCGTCCCGGCAGATGGACCTCAGAGGCAGACATCATCATGGTGACGCCGCCGTGGAGTGAAGACTCGATCCAGCCAAGCGTATTCTGGCGGGGCGTCCAGTCCCCGAAAACGACGTGGGCATGCGAATCAATCAGGCCCGGCATCACCACTGAGCCGCCGGCGTCGAACACCCGGTCGGGCTCGGGCCCCGGCTCGAAACCGCTGATCAGCCCGTCTTCAATGCGGATCACCTCAGGCTGCGCCAGGTGATCATCGAGCCGGCCG
>CALEMO010000176.1 GCA_937910825.1 uncultured Solirubrobacterales bacterium
GTCAAGACGATCCTGACCTACTCGCAGGCGGCGACCAACGAGAAGTCGAAGCATTACGCCGACCAGACCAAGCTCTTCTCACAGGGCAAATGGGTCAACGACCGCTTCTGCCTCAGCCAGCAGAAGAAGTCACCCGACCTCAGCGTGAAGAAGCTCAACGGTGGCACCCGCGCCACCAAGGGCTGGTAGGCACGAGGCTGGGCCCGGCCGGTTCTACCGGTCCGGGCGTGCCGCCTCGAAACAGTCCTGAAGACCTATACTGGATGACTGATTGACCCGTCAATCAGTTAGCCATGAAAGCCGCAGTCGTACAGATAAATTCCACCGCCGACCGGGATCGCAACCTCGAAGTCGCCGAGCGGCATGTGCGCGCGGCCGCCGCAGATGGCGCCGTGCTTGTGGTGCTTCCGGAGAAGTGGCCGCTGCTGGTTGACGGACAGGAATTGATCGACCGGAGCGAGGCGATCGATGGGGAAACGGTTGCCGCGGCCAGGAGCTGGGCCCTGAGCCTGGGGATACATCTGCAGGCCGGCAGTTTCTCGGAGCGTGGCGCCGAAGGAGAGCTGCCGTCGAATACCGCGTTGATGATCTCGCCCGAGGGCGAGATCACCGCTGAATACCGGAAGATCCACATGTTCGACGTCATCGCTGGCGGAGTCGAGTACCGCGAGTCCTCGTTCGAGAAGGCCGGCGATCGCCTCGTGGTCGCCGAGGCCGATCGCGCCCGAATCGGAATGAGCATCTGTTACGACCTGCGCTTTCCGGAGCTTTTCCGCTCTCTGCTCGACCTCGGGGCCGATACTTACACGGTGCCTTCGGCTTTCACTGCGGCGACCGGCAAACCTCACTGGCAGCCGCTGCTTCGGGCCAGGGCGATTGAGAACCAGGCTTTCGTACTCGCAGCGAATCAGGTCGGCGAAGCGGACCCCAAGTTCAACTCCTGGGGGCACTCGATGATCGTCGATCCGTGGGGCGAAATTCTGTCCGTGCTCGAGGCGGGCGAAGGTTTCGCTTCTGCGGATCTCGACTACGGTCGGCTGGCTGAGGTCCGCCGGCAGCTGCCGGCGGTCGAGCATCGCCGCCCGGCCTTGCTGCGCACGGAGAAGAAGACGGCCTGATGGCCCGCGAGGCCCCGACCGAACGGCGCCGGCAGATCCTCGACGCGGCAGTCAAGGTTTTCGCCAGGCAGGGCTTCCATTCGACCCGGGTGGCTGACATCGCCGACGAAGCCGACGTCGCTTATGGCCTCGTTTACCACTACTTCGCTTCGAAGGAAAACGTACTCAACGAGCTGTTCGTGCAGCGCTGGTCGCTGCTTTTGGAGGCGATTGCCGAGACCGAACAAAGTGAAGCGACACCCCAGGAGAAGCTGGGTGTAGTCGCTGGCTTCATCATCGACTCATACCGCTACGACCCGGACCTGATGAAAGTGATCATCGTCGAGGTCACCCGGGCCGCCAATTCGTTCGGCCGCACGCACCTCGAACAGATCAATGCCGCCTATCTCGGAATCGCCCGCATCGTCTCCGACGGTCAGGCCGCGGGAGTATTCCGCCGGGATATCGACTCGTCTTTCGCCTCGATGTCTTTCTACGGAGCGATCGAACAGCTGCTTTCGGGCTGGATCTTCGGACTAATACCGGGAAGCGACAGGGATTTCGACGAAGCGCGCGAACTTGTCGTTAAGACGATCTGCGAAGGACTCAACCAGCGTTAGATTCCATGCGGCGCTGATCCGGGGTTAACGGGCTGCGCGTGGTGGGTATTGTGAGAATGGATATGGATAACGACATCGTAAGACGACTGACCTGGAGCGGGATGCTGACCGTAAGTGGCGCGATTGCCACTCTCGTCGCTGCCCGCCTGGCGGCGATCGCCTACCGCCGGATCTTCAATGAGGATCCGCCCGAGTAGCGATGACCCCGCCTGATCCCTACAAGTCTCCGGCCGACAAAACCGTTGGCGAGCTGGTTTTCGAGGTAACCGAGCAGACCTCGAGCCTGATCCGCGAAGAAATCGAGCTGGCAAAGACCGAAGTCAGTGAAAAAGTCACGACCCTTGCAAAGGGGTCGGTCGTCGGCATCGCCGCCGGAATCTTTGCGTTCCTGGCTTTGATCCTCCTGATGCAAGCTTTCGCGCTCGGCCTGAACGCGCTCTTCTTCGAAGGCGAACCGTGGGCCGGCTACCTGATCGAAGCGGTGATTTTCATCGCGATCGCGGCCGGAGCCGGCTATTTCGCTTACCGCTCCTTTGAGAAGACCGGGGCACCTGTGCCGACCGAAGCGATCGAAGAGGCGCAGAAGACAAAGGCCCTGCTGACCTCCGGAGAGGACGACTGATGGCAGATTCGGAAAAACCTGAATCAGAGAAGGCCGAAGTCTCGACGCCTGAGGTGAGCCCGGCTCCCTTCGCCGGCTCGTACAGTTCGCCCTATACGCCTCCGCGGCCCAAGCGCAACTCCGAACAGATCCGTGCCGACATCGAAAACCAGCGCGAGCGGCTCGGCCATAACGTCGACCACCTGCGCGACAAAGTCACCGAACTGACGGACTGGCGTGGACAGCTCAAGAAGCACCGCAAGAAGATCGTCGTCGGCGCCGTAGCTACGGGATTCGTAGTCGGCGGCCTGATGGCCATGCGCC
>CALEMO010000177.1 GCA_937910825.1 uncultured Solirubrobacterales bacterium
GGTGCCCATGTGTCGGGCGATCCCGAGATTCCTCGAAAGGCATTGGCGTGGGAGTCTCTTCGCTTCCTTTCGCGCCTGTGAAAGGACCGAGAACCACTGTGACCTGGTCGGAAGGCCGGTTACCGGAAGGGGGTCGAGGATGCGCGTGGCGCCAGTCTTGCAGCCCCGGATCGAAGGCCTGGATATGCCGATTCCCCGGGGATCCCACGAGATGAAGTCGAAGTGACGCCTGACCGAAGCCGGGAGATCAGAGGCAAAGGCGATCGCCTCAACTCCGGATGCCCCGGGCCCCCCGGGGTTGAAGAAGAGCGTTCCCCTCTTAACCCCGGTTGCCGGCACCTTCGCCGCGGCGAGGGAGATAGTTCTGCCGTTCGGCCTGGAGTAGTCCCGCGGGAGCTCGATCCTGCCGACCCTCAAGCTCGGCAGCTTTGGAATTACCTTGGGCGCGGGGACCCATTCGAATTTGCCCAGGCGCTGCTTCTCGGCGGCCTGGGCAGGACTGACGACACTGGCCACGCAGAAGAGGGAGCCGATCAGGACGATCAACCCGGTTGAGATCCGGACATGCCTCGTTCGCCTACCGACCACTTGTGCCTCCCCTTTGCAGTGGCCTCCCACCGCCTTAGCGATTGTCAGAGTTAGCCGGTTGCGACTAACTCACGATAAAGCTAACACAGGTGGTAGAGATCGAGGTACCAACCAAGGAACCAATCCAAGGGAACTTGGGAGCGCCCAGCGGCACCGGATCGCACCCCCAGAGGGTGTGGATCTTCGAACCGAACTACCCAAACGGGTCTCATAACCCGAAGGTCGCAGGTTCGAATCCTGTCCCCGCTATGGAAGGCCTCGCCCGGGGCGGTCGGTGGAGCGGCCGGGAACCTGATCACCCTTGCCGACCACGAGGGATTCCCGGCCTACGCTGATGCGATCCGGATCCGTCGTGGCGGGGACTACTGAACCCCGGCACTTCGGCCCCCTCAGAAGATCCATGACAGGTCTGGAAGTCTCTGATACGTTCACTCGGGTGAAGGAACCGAAGCAGATGAAGGTGTCAGGGAGCTGCTCTAGCTGGAGAAAGGCTCCAAGGGATGAGCGGTAGAAGCTGGCTGGTCCTGATCGTCGTGTCCGTGGCGTTTGGCCTCGTGGTAGGAGTGGTCGCTGGATTTTTCGGGCTGGAGATGCCCTGGTGGTCCTGGGCGATCGTCGGAGTGGTAATAGCAGCCATCTCCAGCGCCTGGGAGGCTTACAGGCGGCGGAAGAAGGCCCCGGGCCAGACCGAGGTCGAAGAAGGGGACTCCAAGTCCGAGGAGTGACGACCGGGTCGAGGGACGCGGTCGGTCTTCCGGCGGTTAGCTCGGATCACCGGCAGGTCACCCCGAGCGGCCGATCGGGCCCCCGCCATGTCCTTCGGGATGACACACCGCCCCCTCTCGCCAGGGGGTTTTGTGTTTAGGGGGGGGCGGCGGTATCGCTCGAGGTACCACCAAGGTCACAAAGGCGAAGAAATATTTTCGTCTGCGGGGGCGAGGAAACCCCTTGTCAAGCCGTTCGCTTCGATTGCTCGATGTTCTCAGAAATCGTCTCGAACACTTCAGGCTTGATGCCGGCAGCTTCAATGGTTTCCAGCACCACTTCCAGGATCCGCACGAATTCGATCTGGTCACTTGCGAGCGCAAGGTTCCCGGGGATGACGCCGATTACCTGGTCCCAGGTCGAGAGTCGGTCAAGCGGGCGAGGGCGAGCCTCAGGGCACCCACTTTCGGAGAAGCACCGGAATCGGGTATTCGTTCGAAATATGCCACAGCGTCTTCGTAGATCGCTTCGTACTGAGCCCGGCGCACATGATCGCCAAGGGCCAGGATGTGAGCTGAGCCCCGCGATCGGAGTGGATCACGAGCTCGCCGTCAGGATGCCGCTTGGCAGTAGCCATTCCAAGCGCGTTTATCACCAGCCGCGAGGTCTGGGTCGAGTCGATTGACCAACCGGCGACCTGCCTCGATACTGTCCGGAAAGAGAAACTTCGACCCAACTCGCCTGTTTCAGCTGAGGGGCTCACCAAACGAAAGGGAGAAGCATGTCATCGGAGAAGAACTTGAGGTCTGTGACCCGGCGGCAGGCATTGGCCGCGGCGGGTCTTGCCGGCGCGGGACTCGCTGCGTCCGGTGCACTCGGTGGACCGGGTCTCGCCGGTAGGCAATCAGTGGGGCTGGCAGGGCCTGAAATCGCCGATGCCGCTACCTGCATCATCACTCCCGAGCTCTCGGAAGGCCCCCTGTTCGTCGATGAAAATCTGAATCGTTCCGATGTCCGGGAATCCAGGGATGGCGTCAGGTTGACCCTTACGATCAACGTCTTCAGCGCCGATGCCAACTGTGACCCTTTTTCCGGCGCGACCGTGGACGTATGGCAATGCGATGCCCAAGGCATCTATTCCGACGTCCCGGAGGACAATGCCGTTGGCCAGCCGATTTCCACGCTCGGACAAACCTTCCTGCGTGGTAACCAGGTTTCTGACTCGAACGGTCGGGTCACCTTCACGACGATTTTCCCGGGCTGGTACCCGATACGCGCGATCCACCTTCACCTCAAGGTAAGGGTCATCGATGGTGGCTCGACTGTCTACGATTTCAACACCCAGATTTATTTCGAGCAATCGGATATCGACGACGTGTTGAGTTCTCCTGCTTATCAACGCAGCGAGCCGATGACGGTTACCAACGACAACGATCGCTTCTTTGACCCCGCGATGATCCTGCCGCTGCAAGGGAGCGTTGAGGGAGGCCTGAACGGCACCATCGACGTTGGGCTTGCGGGTATGCCTGAAGAGGTCGTACCAATCGATTCATCAGTTTCCGCAGCTGTCAAAAAGGTGAGATTCTCGCGCCTGAAAGGCGGTCGACGTACCGCGGTAATCACCCTTAAAAGCAACGAGTGGACCAGCGCGGATGCTCGTATCCAGCGAGGCGGCAAGCTGCTTTCCCGAATGCGAAACACCAAGAAGGGCAAGGGTACCCGGCAGATAAAGCTTCCGGTTTCCAA
>CALEMO010000178.1 GCA_937910825.1 uncultured Solirubrobacterales bacterium
CGACGATTTCGTCAGTGCTGGATCCGGGTGTGAATACCTCGTCAACTCCGAGGCCCTTGAGCTCTTCGATATCGCGCTTCGGGATCGTGCCTCCGACCGTCAGCAGCACATCGTTCACACCCTGCTCTCGAAGCAATTCGACAATCTTCGGAACCAGGGTCATGTGGGCACCGGAGAGGACCGAGATCCCGATCGCGTCAGCATCTTCCTGGATCACGGTCTCGGCGATCTGCTCGGGAGTCTGGTGCAGTCCGGTGTAGATCACTTCCATGCCGGCGTCCTTGAGCGCCCGGGCGATGATCTTGGCCCCGCGGTCATGTCCGTCGAGTCCGGGCTTTGCGACGACAACGCGGATCTTTCGCTTCAAGGTGCCGGCCGCTACGGAACCTGGCTTCGTCTGAGCCTCGGAGTTCACTTCATGCCTCCTAGAAAACCGGTGTCTCGGTATAGGTGCCAAAGACTTCCTGGAGCGCGCTGATCATCTCGCCTTCGCTGGCCCGGGCCCGGGCTGCGTCGATGATTGGATACATCAAGTTTTCATCTGCGGACGCGACCTTCTTCAACTCGGCGAGGCAAGCTTCTACTTCGGCGGAGTCACGCTCGGACCTGGTCCGTTTCAACCGCTCGACCTGGACCTTCTCCAGTGCCGGATCGATATGAAGCAGGGGAACCTCTTCTTCTTCGTGCTGATACTGGTTGACCCCGACGATCGTTCTTTCACCATCGTCGAGTTCACGCTGGAAAGTGAAGGCGGCCTCGCCGATTTCACGTTGCGGAAAGTTCTGCCTGACGGCTTCGACCATGCCACCGAATTCGTCAATGCGGCGGAAGTAGTCGTAGGCCTCGGCTTCCAGTTCATCGGTCATCGCTTCGACGAAGTAGGAACCGCCGAGTGGATCCGCGGTATTGGTCACCCCGGTCTCATGGCTGATGATCTGCTGGGTGCGCAGCGCAACTCGGACCGCTTCTTCGGTCGGCAGGGCCAGGGCTTCGTCGAAGGAGTTCGTATGCAGCGACTGAGTACCCCCGAGCACACCTGCAAGGGCCTCGATCGCGGTCCGCACGATGTTGTTCAGAGGCTGCTGCGCTGTGAGCGATACGCCGGCGG
>CALEMO010000179.1 GCA_937910825.1 uncultured Solirubrobacterales bacterium
ATGTCAAAGGCCCGGGAGCGAAATGCTGGCTGGAGAATCGACTACTTCCTCGCCTCCGACTCGCTTAAAGAAGCAATAGTCGGAGCGAAGATTCACACGAACATCTTCGGCTCCGACCATTGTCCGGTCAGTATCGAGATCGACGAGTCGAAACTCGCCGATCTCTCCTGACTGCCTCTATTCCACCTTTATCCGCTGGTTGTCGATCTTCACGTTCACGCCCTTGGCGTTGGTGCGGAACCTGATCACGGTGCGCTTGCCGCGCTTGGCCTTCCTGGTGAGGCCGGCCCTGACCTTGAAGGTCCTGGTCGTATCCGGGGCAACCTTGCCCACCTTCTGGTCCTTCGACTCGACGTACACCGGAACCGGGGCGCTGGGAATACTCAGGTTGATCGACGTCACGGACGAGTCGGCCGTGAGCTGCGGGATTTCGAAGCGCAATTCACCTGACTTCGAGATTCGGGCCCGCCTTCCGGGCGAGCTTTAGGGTCTATGAATCAACTACCCCCTATCGGCAGGGGCAAACGGAATATGGCAATCCTTATCTGACCTCTATTCTCTTGACCGACGTTCGGGTTTTCGTCTTTTTCGCGTCGGCCTTGAATTTCGTCTTGATCTTGCCCTGCTTGGTGAACTTGAGCTTCAGTTTCACCGTCTTTGACTGGCCTGGTGACAAGTTGCCGATGCTGGCCTTCTTCTTGCCTTTGACGCCCTTGCCGCTGGCGAGGACCTTGGCATTCTTCACTGTGGCCGTACCGACGTTCTTGACTTTCACCTTGTACCTGGTCTTCTTGCCACGCTTCGTCTTCTTCGCGCCCTTTGCCTTGGGGCCAGCGAACTTCGCCTTGCCCGCAAGGCCGACGCAGGGCTCCACAGCAAACTCGCTCAGGAAGGTGGTCGGGCTGGTCGGGTTGCCGATCGTATCCCGGTCGCCGAGCTCGAAATCGGCCCCATATGCCCAGCTGCCGCTCGAGCAGGTTGCCTGCGCATAGTCCGGATCCTGACCAGCGGGAAGGGTGACCGTTTCGTTCTTTGAAGCAATGAATATGTCAATCGGTTCGCCCGGGATATTGAGGCTGAGCGAGGTGACTGATGAATCTGCCGTCAACTGCGGGATGAAGAAGTTGAGGTCACCCTGCTTCGAAAGTGCAGCTTCCGTATATACACCCACCTGGGTGTCGTAGGAGTAGGCGTACACCTTGATCCGCGGCCTGCCCTTGAGCGGGCCGCTCTTCTGGAAACCACCGTTGAAGACGATCATCACACCGTCGCGTCCCAGTGACGTCTGCTGGGCCAGGGCGAAAGTCGCCAGACCGTTGCCGATGATCGAATCGGGGCAGGCGGCGATGATGTCCGGAACCTCCACGCTGACGGAGCTTTCGTTTACCGCACTGTCGGGACATACCGGCATGTCGGGGTCCGGGTTGAAGCTCAGTGAGCCGTCGGGCAGCGTAAGGTCTGACCGCTTGAGCGGCTGGATGGTTGGGTCGGGTGTCGAAATGGTCGACTGAACCTGCCAGTTCACCGGGCGCGGAGCCTCCTTGTAGAGCGGCCCCTGAAGCGGCGACATCTTCAGGCCGATGGTCGCCGATTCATTGGTTGCGGCGGCGACACCGGTAAGTGTCAGGCCTCCGGCCAGTACAACTCCGAATGCGACCAACGCTGCAATCATCCTTCGCTTGAGATTCAAACTTCCCTCCGGTTTGGATGTCACCGGCACCGAATGGTGCCTGTTGAATAAAACCCCGTGTCTCCCTCGAGTAGCGGTTGAATCCTAGCTGCAAAAGAAAGGGCGGCCCGGAGGCCGCCCGATCTGCAATTCTTCGTCAAACGGTTTCTACTTGACCTTGACCTTGGTCTTGCCGACCTTGACCTTGACGCCCTTGCCGGTAGCCTTGAAGGTCGTCTTGATCTTGCCCTTCTTCTTGAGCTTGAGCTTGAACTTGACCGTCTTGGTCTGACCTGGCTTCAGGTTGCCAACATTGACTTTCGTCTTGCCCTTGACCTTCTTGCCGCTGGCCTTGACCTTGACCTTCTTCGCGTTGGCAGTGCCGGCGTTCTTCACTTTGACCTTGAAGGTGGCATTCTTGCCACGCTTGACCTTCTTCGGTCCCTTGATCTTGAGTCCGCCGAACTTCGCCTTGCCGGCGGCGCCGGTGCAGGCATAGCTGGTCGAAGCGTTCAGAATCGTGGTCGGACCGGAGTCCATGCCGAGGGTGTCGCGGGTGCCGAGCAGGAACTCGGCGCTGAACGGGTAGGTACCGTTGCTGCACTTCGCCCGGACGTAGTTCGGATCCTGTCCGGCGGGCAGGGTCACCGTCTGGTCCTTCGAGACGATGTAGACGTCAGTCGCAACTCCCGGCAGATTGAGATCGATCGAGGTGACCGAGGAGTCCGCTGTCAGCTGCGGAATCGAGAAATCAAGCGAGCCGTCCTTGGCCAGCGCGGCTTCGGCGTAGAGGCCGACTCCGGTGTCGTAGGAGTAGGCGTAGAGCTTGACCCTCGGCTGACCCTTGAGCGATCCGCTGGACTGCTTGCCGCCGTTGAATAGAATGATGA
>CALEMO010000180.1 GCA_937910825.1 uncultured Solirubrobacterales bacterium
TTCGGCTTCTGCCTCCGAGAGGTTGTCGACGAAATGCTTGTCGAATACCCGGTCGCGGATCGGCTTCATCTCGGCGAGCGTCGAACGCCCTTCCTTGGTGATCGAGAGGAAAGTTCCGCGCCGGTCAGAGGGGCAGTAGCTCCGCTCAATCAGCCCCGCCTTCTCGATCCGGTCGAGCAGGCGGGTCAGTCCGGACTTGGTGACGCTGACCTGGCAGAGCATGTCCTTGGGCCGCACGGGAGCCGCTGAAGCGTTCAGTTTCACGAGCACGTCGTACCACGCGAGGTCCGGCAGTCCCGCATCCGAAAGCTCCGATTCGATCCGCTCGACCACGGTCATGTGGGAGTTGCGAATGGTCTGCCATGCGGCTGCGTAAGCCGGATCGTCGGCATTCGAAGTCTTCGTGGTTGTGAGGGCTGCCTGTGCCATGCGGGACATTGTAACGCATTTAGTTGACAACGCAACTACTTTGCTATGGTTCTATTTACAACAGTTGCTTGCGCAACAATACCTTGATCAACATTTCCCGAAAGGACCATCATGAGCATCACCGAACAGGCAGTACGCATCGAGACCGGCAGCTATAACGTCGACCCCGTTCACTCGCAGGTCGGCTTTGAGGTCAAGCACCTCGGCATCGCCACCTTCCGCGGCAGCTTCGGCGGGTTCGCCGGAACGGTCACAGTCGGAGAGAACGGCATTGAGGCCATCGACGGCTCGATCGAGGTAGCCAGCGTCAAGGTTCTCGAAGAGCAGCTCATCGGGCACCTCCTCAGCCCGGACTTCTTCGACGCCGAGAACAACCCGCAGGGCACCTTCAGGTCGACCAGCGTCGAAGCCGTCGACGGCGAGAGCTATCGCGTTACCGGCGACCTCACCCTTCGCGGTGTGACCAGGCCGGCCGAAGTAGAACTCGAAGTCGAAGGCGCCGGCATCGGCATGGACGGCAGCTCCGTCATCAGTCTCAGGGCCGGTGGCGTCATCAACCGGAGCGACTACGGGATCTCCTGGGGCGCGACCCTGGACAGCGGTGCCGCGGTGGTCGGCGAGAAGGTCAACCTCGTGATCACCGTCGAAGCAGTCAAGGCGGCGGAGTAAGCATGAAGGTCCTCGCAATCCAAGGCAGCCTGAGAGCGGATTCGTTCTCCAGGCGCCTCGCGGCCGCCACAGCCGATCTCGCCCCTGAGGGGGTCGAGGTCGAGCTCTACGACGGTCTCGATTCAGTGCCTAACTACAACCAGGACCTTGAGCCCGACAGCATTCCCGCCGGAGTCGAGGACCTGCGCGAAAAGATGGAAGCCAGCGATGCGATTCTGATCGTCACCCCGGAATACAACGCAAGCGTGCCGGGCGCGCTC
>CALEMO010000181.1 GCA_937910825.1 uncultured Solirubrobacterales bacterium
AAACACAACCCTTGTGGATCTGATTCCGGCCTCTGGGTTTCGGCCTACGACGGCGTCAGGACGAGCGACCCGGGAGACTTCGACGTCGACCACATGGTGCCGCTGGCTGAAGCCTGGGCATCAGGGGCCAGGTCCTGGCCGGAGGAAAAGAGGGAAGCTTTTGCCAACGACCTCAGCCCGTATTCACTGATCGCGGTATCGGCTTCGAGCAACCGGTCCAAGTCAGATCAGGATCCGGCTGAATGGATGCCGGAGAACGAAAGCTTTGATTGCGCCTACCTCGCCCGTTGGATAGCGGTCAAGTTTCGCTGGCGGCTGAGTATCGACCCCGGGGAGCGGGCCTTCCTCAGGAAGTCGGTTTCGGGCTGTCCGGCGAAAGCGCTGTCTCTGAAAGGGCAGGTTCTGCCTTTTTCGCGAAGCGCATAGCGGGGTCTGAGATCGGGCGGTGCCTGAAGATGATCAGGTCCCGCAGGTAGTTCCTGTCCGGCCGCCAGGGTTCTTTCGAACCAGCTTTCGGCAAGAGGTGTTCGGATCTCTTGGCGTAGCCGGACTGGATGTCGAGTAGCGGTGCATCCACGACCGAGGGATCATCGTTTCTCGGAACGCAGATGTCCAGACCACGCTCGTCCATGAATTTCAACAATCGGCAGACGTACTGGGCGACCAGATCGGCTTTCAGCGTGAACGGCACGCTGGGGTAGCCGATCGTATAGGCGAAATTCGGCATCCCGCTGAGCATCAGTCCCTTGTAAGAAAAGGTCTCCGGCACGGCGATGTCTTCACCGTCGACGTTGAATTCGATTCCCCCGAAAGCGAGCAGATCGAATCCGGTAGCCGTGACTATGAGGTCGGCTTCGAGCTCGGCGCCTGACTCCAGTTCGACCCCCTTTTCCGTGAAGGTGTTGATCCGGTCGGTGACGATCGAGGATGTGCCCTTGCGCAACGAGCGGAAGAGGTCGCCGTCGGGCACGATGCAGAGGCGCTGGTCCCAGGGTTCGTAGTTCGGATTGAAGTGGGTATCGACCTCGTAGTCTTCAGGCAGCAGACGTTTGACCCCGGCGCGGACCAGCCGGCGGGTGAATCCGGGTCGCCTGCGACTGAGCTGGTAGACGCCGACTGCCAGCAGGATGTTCTTCCAGCGGGTGAGGAAGTGGCTGACCCGGTTGCCAGCCAGCCGGCGCAGACTGTTGGCGATCGGGTCCTTGCCGGGCAGGGCGAGCACATAGCTCGGCGAGCGCTGAAGCATGGTCACATGGCTGGCGGTGGACGCCATCGCAGGGACCAGCGTGACCGCGGTCGCCCCGCTGCCTACGACCACGACCTTCTTGCCGGAATAGTCCAGGTCCTCGGGCCATTCGTGGGGGTGGACGATCTGCCCTCTGAAGCGCGGGGTCCCTTCGAAATCGGGCAGGTAGCCTTTGTCGTACCGGTAGTAGCCGCTGCAGACGTAGAGGAAGCCGCAGGTGAAGGTCGCGGTATCGTCGCCTTTGCCCTTCGTTGCGGTCACTGTCCACTTCGCGTCGTCACTTGACCAGTCGGCCTTTACCGCCCGGTGGCTGCAGTGGATGTGCCGGTCGATCCCGTTGTCTTGAGCAGTCTCTTTGATGTACTTGAGGATCGAGGCTCCGTCGGCGATGGCGGCGTCTTCCGTCCAGGGCCGGAAACGGTAGCCGAGCGTCTGCATGTCCGTATCCGAGCGTAAGCCCGGGTACTTAAAGAAATCCCAGGTGCCACCCATCGACTCGCGGGACTCAAGCAGCGCGAACGACTTTCCCGGCATCTGGGACTGGATTTCGCAGGCGGCACCGATTCCGGCGAGTCCCGCTCCAATGATCAGGACATCAAAATGCGTGCCGTTACCCTCGGACAAGTTCTTGTTTCCCCGTTTCTTCATCGTCCGCCAGACCGTAGTTGATCACCATTGATCGGCGGCAGGCCCCGGAGTATCATCTGGACTCCAACCCTTCCAAAGGGAGACACAGTGGATCACGCGCAGACCGCACGACGTTTTACGAGCTGCTCAGTGCCGGAGATATTGATGGTTTCGGC
>CALEMO010000182.1 GCA_937910825.1 uncultured Solirubrobacterales bacterium
GCCGAGTCTCGCGGACATGAGCCGGCAACCTCCCGCCTTCAGCGGTCGGGCCTACGGCCGAGTCTCGCGGACATGAGCCGGCAACCTCCCGCCTTCAGCGGTCGGGCCTACCCGAGTCTCGGGTGCCCGAGCAGGGCTGGCTTTCCTCGGGTGGGTTGATCGACGATCAGGATCCGGGCGAGTATTTCGCCCTTATCCTGTTGGTCGATCGTGACCTGGGTCGTTCTGTGCCGTGCTTCCGGGATATAGGCGGCAAACGCGGCGCAGAAGGCTTCGGCGGACGGAACCAAAGTAGACCCTGGTGCGATGAGGCGGCCGGTAACGGGCCGAGCGGCTTTGGTGGTGTGAGGCGGCAGGTCCGTTGCCGGCCGCCTCATCTTCGGCCACCTCATCTTCTGGATTCTCGGGGTGATCTTCACCTCATGTTGGTGACGATCTATCCGGGAATTGGCGAGTGGCTTGGGTTCGCCGAAACTTCTGGTGGGGTTGCGGGGTTCCAGAGGTGATGGCTGAGAGACTTGCTTCAGTGGAGCTTCCGATCCCTTTCATTTCCCGTCGCCGGTTTCGGGTGGGATTTCTGCTGGCCCTGCTCAGTGGCCTGCTCTGCTTCTCGGCGATTGCTCCGCATTCCGCCTTGGCCGCGGGCGAGATAGAGATCAGCGCCGTCTCCTCGCGTTCCGACATGGCAAGCGGCGGCACCAGCCTGGTCCAGGTCGAAGTGCCACCTTCGCTGCGCCCGTCCAGCGTGCGGGTCACCAGGAACACGTCGAGCGTTACCGACCGCTTCGAAGCGATCGAGGGAAACCCCAGGATTCTGCGGGGGCTGATCGAGCTTGATCAGCCGGTGACCAAGCTCGTCGCACGGGCGACCGGTTGGACGCCGGCCCGGCTGCTGATCGTCGATCACTCGATCGACGGCCCGATTCTTTCCGGCCCGCGGCAGGCTCCTTACCCCTGCGAGACGCCGGACCCCCCGATATCGCAAGACGACTGTTCGGTCGCAACCACGGTCGAATACCGCTACCGGCTCGAGTCCGGCGGCGGCTGGTTTGCGGTTGACGACCCGGCAGACATTCCTTTGGTCAACCTTCTGCGGCGCACGGTCACTGAGCCCACCGGTGAGCGATCCGAGGGCGTCAACGTTGCCGAGCTGTTCCGGATGGAGACGGGAACCATCAACCGGGCCAACTACCGGATCGCCTTCCTGGTCGACCCGGAGGACCCGGACCGGCCCGGAGCGGGGTGGAACGGGCGGCTGGTATTCGGTTTCGGAGGGGGCTGCACCGGGGGATTCCGGCAAGGATCTATCGACAACGAAACCCAGTACGCCCAGCTCAGCGACGTACTGGACGGCTACGCAGGAGCCGGCTCGTCGCAGAACGTATTCGGCACCCGCTGTTCCGATTCTGTCTCCGCCGAAACGCTTTCAATGGTCAAAGAGCGCTTCATCAAGGCTTTCGCTGTGCCGGACTTCACGATCGGCAAGGGCGGATCGGGCGGATCGATGGCCCAGCAGATGATCGCCAACAACTTCCCGGGACTTCTGGACGGGATCGAACTCGGCAATTCCTTCACTGACAACGCCTTTGCCGGAAACATGTTGATGGATTGCCGCCTGATCAACGAGTTCCTGGCTTCACCGGAAGCTGCTGGCTGGAGCAATGCTCAGAAACGGGCGGTCAAAGGCATGAATCGTGAGACGGCCTGCGCGGTGGTCTATGCGGCCTTCGGTGACAATTTCTTCGCCCCCGGCGACAGCTGTCCGAACCTGTTGCCAGGCGCCGGCGTTTTTGATCCGCTGCTGAATCCGGGTGGCACCAGGTGCACTGTCTTCGAAGGCAATGTCAACGTCTATGGCATCGACCCCGGAACGGGTCTGGTCCGGAGCCCGGTCGATAACGTCGGAGTTCAGTACGGCCTTGAGCCGCTGAAGGCCGGAACGCTTTCGATCGACCAGTTCCTTGACCTGAACGACGGCGTCGGCAGCATCCGGCAGTTCGACAATGTCTCCGTGCCGCAGAGGGCCGAAGCGAGCACCGAGGCTTTGCGGCGCGCCTATGACTCGGGGCAGTTGAACATGGGCGGTGCCGGACTCGCCTCCACGCCGGCAATCGACAACCGCAAGTACAGCATCGAAACCAGCGACAACGTCCACCAGACGATCCACGCGCTGTCAATGAGGGAGCGGCTGCTGGCGGCGAACGGTGATCCGGATGGCGACGGCTCAGCCGGCACCCAGGTCATCTGGAGCAGCCCGGAATCGATAAAGGATGAACTCCAGCGCCTGACCATGGACCGCTGGCTGACCGCGATCAAGGCTGACCGAACCGAGCTGTCCAAACGGGAGAAAGTGCTGGCCAACCGACCGGAGTCGATCGATGGTTCGCCGGCCGCCTACGACGCCTGCTTTGGCGATTCTTCGGGCAGTCTGATTTCGCGCGAGACCCAGACTGCGGATTTGGGGATCTGTGGCGGCACCTTCCCTTCGTATTCCGGCACCCGGCTCGAAGCCGGGCAGCCGCTCGCCAACGACATCCTCAAGTGCCAACTGAAGCCGATCGAGGCCTCGGAATATGAAGCCACGTTCAGCCCGTCACAGATGGCCCGGCTGCGGTCGATGTTCCCGGATGGCGTCTGTGACAACTCGAAGCCGGGAGTCGAATCCGAAATCAGCCGACAAACCTGGAGGGTTCTTCCGGCGTCGCCAGAACCCGACCTGACATCGCCGGATACGGTGATCACGACTGCGCTCAAGTCAGTCGGGCAGTCCGGCTCGGTAAATGTCGGTTTCAGCGCTTCCGAGACCGGCTCCACTTTCGAGTGCCGCTTCGATTCGGCCCGCTTCCGCAGCTGCTCGCCGCCGGCTTCCAATTCCAACCTGGCGATCGGCTTCCACAAGTTCGAGGCGAGGGCGACTGACCCCGCAGGAAATACCGACCAAACCGCGGCGCGGGTCAACTTCGTCGTGGGCTACCCCGAAGCCCGGATCGCATTGCGTTCACGGAGGGTTGCGATCGACCGCAAGGGCCGCGGCCGGATCAAAGTGCGCTGCACGCCGAAGGGTATGAAGAACTGTCGCGGGCGCGTGCCGATCACGGTCA
>CALEMO010000183.1 GCA_937910825.1 uncultured Solirubrobacterales bacterium
CTGGTTCGCATGCGGACAGAGGGGCCTGGGCCGGACGACGGCTGAGCGGCTTCGACTTGGATCCCCGGTTCAGGGGTCTAGCCTGCGCCTTGGCTTCGAAAACATCGGAGTCGAACTCCGAGCGGCTGATCGCTTCGATCTCCTGGTCCGAAACGCCGAGGGCCTTGCCGATCGCCGCGTGCTGCACCCATTCGTACTCGGCGTCCATCTCCTGCGCCACCAGCAGGATGACCAGCTCCCTGAGCCTCGGATCCAGCTCCAGCCGGGCGAGGGTCTGGAGCCAGGTCAGGTTGCGGCGGTTCGCCCCGAAACGCAGGGCCTCTTGACTCAGGTTGACCGAGTTCTGGAGGGTCCCCGCGGAGGCATCACCGCCATAGACGCTGAGGTGGTAGCCGTCGGCTCAGGCCGTGCTCGATCATCTGATCCTCTTCCATCGCCGCCCAGAGGTTGATCAGCGGAACCTCGACAGCCTCCGCCAGATCAGCGATCGCGGCGTTCGCCGTCTTGACCGCGCCGTATTCGTCGATATCGCGGGTCTGCGGGACCCAGATCGGTGGAAGGTTGCTCACCGGGAATACCGAGAAGCTGCCCGAGCGGGTGGCGGCTGAGAACCGGGAGAAGGAAGTGACCGGCAGGCAGTCCGGCTGCGCCGCGAGCTCGAATTCAACCTGGTCGTAGCGCTCGACCACTGGCTCGACATCAGCATTTTCGCCGTATTCCACCGGGCGGCATGCGAATCCGTAGAGGTTGCCTGGTATCTCGGTATTCGAGTCGCCCACCTTGGCGAAGACCAGCGGGTTCTGGCCGGCTGCGTCAGCGACCTCAACATCGCTGAGAAAACGGTCCTTGAGCTCGCCCGAGATCTCCGGCACTATCGGAGCGTCCTGCCAGCCTGCTTCGCCGTTTCCGGATCCTCCACAGCCGGCGGCCATAAGCAGTGCGGCCGCTGTCAAACAGACGGCAAGTGGCAAATTCTGGATCCGGTTCGGCCTCACCGCTTCAGCCTAGGGAAACTCGACTAGCATCCATTGCATGACTACCTGCGTTGTAACCGGCGGAGCCGGATTCGTCGGATCACACCTCTGCGATGCCCTGCTCGATAAGGGCTGCCGCGTGATCTGCATCGACAACCTCGATACCGGGTCGCTGCAGAACATCGAGCACATCACTTCTTCTGAATTCAGCTTCATGAATCAGGACATCACCGAAGAAGTTCACATCGAAGGTGACGTCGACTTCGTTTATCACCTGGCCTCACCGGCCAGCCCGATCGACTACGCCCGCCTGCCGCTCCATACGCTCAAGGTCGGCGCTCAGGGCACCTGGCACATGCTCGGCGTGGCCAAGTTCAAGCGGGCTCGATTCCTGCTCGCTTCGACCTCCGAGGTCTACGGCGACCCCCAGGTCCATCCACAGGAAGAGAGCTACTGGGGCCACGTGAACCCGATCGGTCCGCGCGGCGTCTACGACGAAGCCAAGCGCTACGCCGAAGCCCTGACCATGGCCTATCTGCGGCAGCAGGGTGTCGATACGTCGATGGTCAGGATCTTCAATACCTACGGCTCACGCATGCGCGCGCACGACGGCCGGGCGATCCCGACCTTCCTGCGTCAGGCACTGCTCTCCCAGCCACTGACCGTCTTCGGAGACGGCAGCCAGACGAGATCCTTCTGCTTTGTCGATGACCTGGTCCGCGGCCTGGTCGGCCTCGCCGAATCAGGCGAGCACATGCCGGTAAATATCGGCAATCCCGACGAATATACGCTGCTCCAGCTCGCCAACGCGGTAATCGAAGCCTCGGGGTCGGACTCCGAAATCATCTTCGAGCCACTGCCGACCGACGACCCCAAGGTCAGACAGCCGAACATCGACCGGGCCCGGTCGATCCTCGACTGGCAGCCGACGGTTTCCCTGAGCGACGGCCTCCACAAGACGATCGAACTTTCCGGCAGAAACCGGTTGATCGGCGAAATCGCTTAGTGGCGGACGGCGCCACGACCGTTCTGCTGGTCGGCGCGACCGGCTTCATCGGGCAGCACCTCCAGCAACACCTTCTCGGGCAGGGACACCGGGTGCTCGGGACTTCGAGCGACGGTAGTGGCG
>CALEMO010000184.1 GCA_937910825.1 uncultured Solirubrobacterales bacterium
GATCACTTCGAATCCGGATCACTTCGCTTCGCTGTGCGATCCGGATTTCGAGTCTCGCCGCCCAATGTCAATCGACTGTTGCCAAAAGGCAAATCGGCTTCGTCCCCTCACTTACTCCTTGCCAGCCACACCCTGGAAGCCCCCGGAAACCACTTGCATGGTTTGAACGGCCGAGGCTCGCCGTGCCAGAGCGGTCGCTCCCGGGTTGAATTGATCGACGATCAGGATAAGGGCGAGTATTTCGCCCTTATCCTGTTGGTCGATTGGTGGCGAGCCGCAGGCGCTGGTGTCATGAGGCGGGCGGTAACGGGTCGCAGGGGACCTGCTGCGATGAGCTGGCCGGTAACCGGTCGAGTGGGTTTGGCGGGGCAAGGCGGCAGGTCCGTTGCCGGCCGCCTCACCTTCGGGACTCTCGGGGTGATCTTCACCTCAAATTGGTGACGATCTATCCGGGAATCCTGCTTTTGCGGGTGGGAGACTTGTTAGGGTCAGGCGGTGGCGCGGACATTCGAGGTTGAAGTTGAAATTGGAGTCGAGCGGCATCGTGTCTGGAAGGCGCTTAGCGATGCGGACGAGATTGCTCAGTGGTTTGGCTGGGATGCCGAGGCACTCGCTGAGGAGATCCGCTTCATATTCGTCGACAATGTCGATGTGCAGGCCGATCAGATGCGGTTCGATTTCCGGGACATGGGCGGAATGTATCTGGACGTTCGGCAGTCGGGCGCTAATTCGCTCGTCCGCGTCGCGTAGCCGGGGGAGCCGGCAGCGCCTGGCGAAGCTTCCGACGCAATGGAGGAAGGCTGGATCGCTTTCTTCCACCAGTTGCGGCGCTACGTCGAAGAGCGCGACTCTGAACGCCGCAGGACTCTTTACCTGACCGGCGCGGCACCGGCGCACGTGGTATCCGACACGATCTCCGGACGCCTGCCCGGACACGACTAGTTCCGGGGGACCTATACGAGAGTGATCGCGACCGGGGACTTCGGGCCGGGCCTCGGTGTGCTCTATACATCGGTGCCACTGGACTCCGACGGGCAGGCCAAGGTCACCTTCACGCTTTCAACCTGGGGACTTTCCGACACCGAGTTCTTCGAAGTCACTTCGGACTGGCTCGGCTGGTGGCAGGGACTGGTCGAAGGCGCCGAAGTCGTGGTCGCGGCGGCCTAAGCGACGCCCGGGAGAACTTCGCCCCGGCCTCCTGTTTCGAGCACGCCCATTTTGCGGGGTTGTTGCAGACATGGGAAAAAAGAAAGCTGCGATTTGCGGTTTCCCGGACGATGGCCGGCCACAGAAATTGCTTGGATGCCATTGTGGCCGCGCGCAAGAAAGAGACCCCCAGTTGCGAGGATTGCTACTTCCGCAAAAAGATGCTCTGTGCGCTTGATTTTGAGGAACCCTGCGCGACCTTTCGGCCGAACCGTCCCGAGGGCCTGGTCCCGCCGAGGCAGCCCGTCCTCTTGCTCCGACCGCCCCGCTGGGCGTCGGAGAGCCGCTGAATCTGGGCGCCCAGCAGAGGCCCTCGAAAACCCTCAGCGGGCGGGCGTAATAACCTTCTAGATCGATGAAACTGACCGTTCTTGGAAAGTCACCGGCATGGCAGGACGCCGGAGGAGCATGCAGCGGGTACCTCGTCTCCGAAGACGACACCACGATCCTGATCGACTGTGGCAACGGAGTCTTCGGCAAACTTCGTTCCCGACACGACTACGTGGACGTAAATGCGATCTTTATCTCGCACCTTCACGCTGACCACTTCCTCGACCTGATCCCGTTCGCTTTCGCGCTCAGCTTCGCTCCTCGTCAGCAACCGGTGCCGGTGGACCGGTGGCCGGGCACCGACAGCCCGGCCAGGCCCCTGCTCTTCGGTCCACCCGGAGCGAAACAGGCCATGACTTGCGTTTGCGAATCTTTCGGGTTCTCAGACCTGATCGAAGACGCTTTCGAATTCCGCGAATACGATCCGGCCGAGACGATCCCGGCCGGGCCGATGTCGATCACATTCAGGGAAGTTCCGCACTACACGGAGACCTTCGCGATCGAAGCCACTTCTTCATCCGGGTCGCGAATTACATACGGGGCTGACTGTCGGCCAAATGACGCACTGGTCGATTTCGCCAGGGATACCGACCTGTTGATCGCCGAAGCGACTCTGCCGCGCCCTGAGCACAGTGGTATCCGGGGCCACCTGACGCCGGCGGAAGCAGGTGAGCATGCGAGTGCCGCGGCGGCCAGGCGGCTCGTGATCACCCACATTTCGGATGAACTCGATCCGGTTTGGGCCGCGGACGAGGCCGCCACGAAATTCGACGGTCCGCTTGAGGTTGCCGTCGAAGGCCTTGAGATCGAAGTTTGACCAACGGACGCTGCCGGGTCCGTAAGCTACATACCCATGTCTGATCGAGATCTTTTTGCGAATTTTGCCCGCATGCGCCGGGAGATGGACGAGATGCTCAGCGGTACCTGGGGCCGGGCGACCTATACCAGCCGCCGCTCCAGCGGCTTCTCGCCGAACGTGGACGTCTACTACTGCGGCGAGCCTCAGCGGGCGGTCGTCAAATGCGACCTCGCCGGCATTGATCTTGCCAGTGTCGGAATCGAGGTCAGCGGACGGCAGCTGACGATAGTCGGCGAGCGGGCTGTCCAG
>CALEMO010000185.1 GCA_937910825.1 uncultured Solirubrobacterales bacterium
CCTGGCCGACGCCCTGGTCCATTGCGCACGCTCGGGGGCTGACCGGATGGTTGATCTGGCAACCCTGACCGGAGCGGTACTGGTCGGCCTCGGCTCCACTTACGCAGCTCTGATCTCGAATGACGATGAGCTTGCTGATTCGATCAGCGCTGCCGGCGACAGATCGGGAGAGCTGGTCTGGCGCCTGCCGCTGCATGACGAATACAAGGAGCTGACCAAGGGAGAGATCACGGACCTGGTCAACGCCTCTGCGGTTCGCAAGGCAGGCACGATCTACGCCGCATCGTTCCTTGAGGAGTTCACCGAAGGAAAGCCCTGGGCCCACCTCGACATCGCCGGGACCGCCTGGGACACGGGCCGCGAGTACTGGGGCAAGGGCCCAACCGGTTTCGGAGTGCACCTGCTGGTCGCCCTGGCCCGGGATCTTTCTGGCTGATGCAGAGCTGTGATGTCACGGATTACCGGAAACCAAAAAGCCGTTCGCAATTCGATTTTGGCGCCGCCTCGGTAGCCCACCGCTTCGGTCCATGCCCCCTGAAAGCTTTCTGTGACGGAGAGCACCTAGGATCCGCGGCATGAACTTTGATCTGAATGATGAGCAGCGACTGCTCAGGGAGACCGTCCGGGACTTTGCACGAAGCGAAGTGGCACCAGTGGCCGAAGAACTGGACCGGACCAAAGCGTTTCCGTACGAGATCGTCGCCAAGATGGGTGAGCTTGACCTGATGGGAATTCCGTTCCCGGAGGAAGTCGGAGGAGGCGGCGGGGACATCCTCTCTTACGCCCTGGCAGTCGAGGAACTCGCCCGTATCGACTCGTCGGTGGCGATCACCCTGGCCGCTCATATTTCTCTCGGCACCACCCCGATATACAACTGGGGAAGCGGCGAACAGAAGGACGAGTGGCTGCCGAAACTGACTTCCGGAAAGACCCTGGCCGCCTTCGGCCTGACCGAGCCGGACGCAGGATCGGATGCCGGAAATACGAAGACGCGCGCGGTACTCGACGGGGACGAATGGGTGATCAACGGTGCCAAGCAGTTCATCACCAACTCGGGCACTGACATCTCCGGCTGCGTTTCGATTACCGCGGTTACCGGCCAGGACGAGAGCGGCCGACCCGAGATCAGCAATTTCATCGTGCCCAACGGAACGCCCGGCTACACGGTCGAGAAGGCATATCGCAAGATGGGCTGGAACGCTTCCGACACCCATCCGCTCAGTTTCGAAGACGTGCGCCTGCCGCAGTCAGCGATGCTGGGGCCGCAGGGCCAGGGCTTCAAGCAGTTCCTCAACATTCTCGACGGCGGCCGGATCGGCGTGGCTGCGATGTCCGTCGGCGTAGCCCAGGGTGCCCTGGACGAAGCGATCAAGTACGCGAAGGAGAGGCAGGCATTTGGCCAGTCGATCTCCAAGTTTCAATCGATCCAGGCCAAGATTGCCGACATCTCATCGGCGCTCGAAGCCGCCCGTCTGCTGACCTACAAGGCGGCGATCATGAAAGACAACGGCGAGAACTTCACGCTGACTGCGGCCCAGGCCAAGCTGATCACCGGCCGGCTGGCGGTGCGGGCAACCGAAGAGGCAGTCCAGATCCACGGCGGGTATGGATTCATCGAGGAATACCCCGTCTGCCGCTTCTACCGCGACGCCAAGATCCTCACGATCGGCGAAGGCACTGATGAAGTCCAGCAGATGGTGATCGCCA
>CALEMO010000186.1 GCA_937910825.1 uncultured Solirubrobacterales bacterium
CCGCCGGCGCCGAGCCCGAAGCAAGCCGGCCTGGGCTGGCGGGTAATGGGGCGGACCCTGGAAGGCGAGCGGCATGTGCTACTGAATCGCGACTTGTTCAATGAATTTGCCGCCTTCCTGGCAGCAGCCAGCTGGGACATCGCCCTGCTCCAGGAAGTTCCCCCGCGCTGGGACGAGCGGCTGGCGATGGCCACCTCGTCAGCGGGGTTTCGTTCGCTTACGTCTCGTAACTGGATGTCACCACTGATCTCGCCGGTGGCCCGGCTTCGGCCGCAACTGGCCGGCAGCTGGGAGGGTGGTTCGAACCTGATCCTGGTCAGAAAAGACCGACCCGGAAATTCAATCATCGAAAAGCGCGGCGCTACGTTGCGCTGGTGGCCGGAACGCCGTACGGTTTCCCTGGTGCGACTGAGTGACGGTCTCTGCGTGGCAAACCTCCATGCCAGTACCGGTGCGGCCAGAGCGGAGGGTGACCTGACGAAAGCCGTTTCGCTGGCCCTGAAATGGGCCGGTGACGCACCGCTTCTGGTCGGTGGCGACTTCAACCTTCGCCCGAAAAGCAGCAGCATCTTTCAGCGGCTGTCAGGGGAATACGGATTCTCGGAGCCGGCCGAAGAAGCTTCGATTGACCATTTGCTGGCCAGGGGTGCAACCTTGATCGAGCAGCCGGTGAGCTGGAAGCCGGAGCGCAGGGACGTGCCCGACGAGGCCGGCGATTTGTTGATCAGGCTCTCGGATCATTCGCCCGTGGTCGCCCGGGTCAGGACCACTTGAACCGATCAAAGCGAGCAACGGACTCGGGTTGACTTTTGCGGGCCAGCTGCCTGAACTGATGCATTCATCGCACCACCTGTGAGCGGCAGCCATTCAGGCTTCGGTCCATGTCCAGGAACGCGTACGGCAAGATCCGTGAACAGCGCGGAGCGGTTTCGATTGAACTGATCGGCGCGATTCCGGTCGTTCTGCTCGGCCTTCTGGTCGCCGCGCAGTTCGTCGCGGCGGGCCATGCGTTCTGGTCGGCGGGGATCTCTGCCAGGGCAGGTGCGCGGGCAGTTCTGACCGGCAAGCAACCTCGCGGCGCCGCGGAACGCTCGCTGCCTTCCGGTCTTCGTGAAGGCCTTCGGATCTCGGCCGACGACGGGGTCAGAGTCGGAGTTCGCATTCCGTCCATCCTCCCCGGAATGCCCGAGGCATACGTATATGGATCGAGCTCGCTGGGCGATGGCTGAGCGGGGACAGGCATCGATTGAGGCGGTGGCCGGATTCGGCGCGCTGCTTCTCACCGGCCTGGTCTGTTTTCAGCTGCTAGCGACCGGATATTCCGTGACCATCGCCGATGGTGCGGCAGCCGCGGGGGCGGTGGCCGCGGTAAGGGGCGATCCGGTGGAGCCGGCAGTCAGGGATGCCCTGCCCACCTGGGCCCGCTCAAGGGCGATCGTCACCCGGATCGGAGACCGGGTCAGCGTCAGATTGCGCCCGCCCTCACCGTTCAGGGCTCTTTCGGAAGCGGTTGCGATCACGGCGAGTGCGAGCGCGAGGCGGGATTGAAACCCCACCAGGCAGACGGCATTCTCGTAGCAGCGGTCGGTGAGGTCTCCGGCCGAGCGGTCGCAGCCGAAGCCGCTCTGGTGGCCGCAGGTGAAGGCGGCGTGGCGACCGTGCTGACCTGCCGGTCCAGCAAAAGAAGGGCGACCCTGCTCAACTATCGAGAGGCCGGTGTCCTCCGGGATCTTTTCGCAGACGCCGGTCTTTCAGGGGTCGAAGTCTGCGCGCGCGGGCGACTCTGTTTCGTCGACATGGATGAAGCGATTTCCCTCGAGTGCATCGCCAGGGTCCTCGACCTGATCCCCGAAAGCTGCCCCTTCGTGCTTGAGCTCGACCGTCGCCGTTACCGAACTGTGCTTGAGGGGCTCAGTCATCGATTCGGGCGCCTGATTCTGGTTCCTGATCAATCTTCCGGTGAAACCGGGGAACTGGTGGCCGAAATCGCCTTTTCGCAAGCGGCTGATCTCGTACCCACGGTCGAGCTTTGTCGGGGGGCACCCGGTCGAATCGCTTCGCGCCGTCTGCTCGCCGGACTGAACCCGTGCCTGGGCAAGTGGCCCGCCCGGCGGCGGCCGGAACGGGCCGGGCAAAGCGGCCAGGCGACGCCTCTTGTGCTGGGTGCAGTCTTCGTACTGGTCCTCGCCGCGACAGCACTGGTGCTGATCACAGGTGCGATAACCGGAAAGGCCAGGGCTCAGACAGCGGCCGACCTCTCGGCGCTGTCCGCGGTCGCTTCGATGAAAGATGACCTGCCGAGGTTGCTCGCGCCGCCAACCTTGCCAAACGGCCTGCCCAACCCGGCCCACATCTCCAAAGCTCAGTACCTGGCCCGGGCCCGCTTCAGCGGGGTCAAAGCAGCGGTTGGCAACGGAGTTTCACCGCTGAGATTGTCATTCACGTTTCCCGACAGGATCTCTTTTGCGCCGGTCAGGGTGCGGGTCGCGGTGAGGTCAAGTGTCAGGGCAGGAGGGTCGCCTGGCTCAACTTCCGACTGGGCGGAGGCGCGACTCGGTTCGCCGATCGACATGGGGGTGGTGCCGGCCGTGGCGAGCGGCGGCGGCTATTCCGGATCTCTGGCAGAGCGCCAGGGACAGGGCATGCGGCCGGATATTGCGGTGGCCTTTGACGCGATGTCCGCTGCTGCCGCCGGCGCGGGAGTCACCCTGAGCATTAGCTCGGCATTCAGGTCGGATGCCGAGCAGGCGGCGCTATTCGCCGCAAACCCCGATCCGACCTGGGTCGCCCGGCCCGGCACATCTCTCCATCGATGCGGGACCGAGCTCGACCTCGGCCCACCGGCTTCCTACGGCTGGCTGGCGGCCAACGCGAAGCGTTTCGGTTTCGTACAGAGATACAGCTGGGAAAGCTGGCACTACGGCTTCAATCGCGGTCCAGGCCCATGCTCGGCAGCGGGCAACTCGATCTCGGCCGCCGATCCCAGGGCAGGGCCCACCGGCGGGCTGCCGGCTTTCGTGCCGGCCAGGTTCCGTCGACTGATCCTTGCGGCTTCGATGAAATGGGGTGTTTCTGCTGCCTTGCTGGCGGGGCAGCTCTACGCCGAGTCGAACTTCGACCCCGACGCGAGCTCCCCGGCGGGTGCGCAGGGCATAGCCCAGTTCATGCCGTCAACCGCCGCCGCCTACGGCCTGGTCGATCCCTTCGACCCGGTGGCGGCGATCGACGCCCAGGGGCACCTGATGAGTGACCTGCTGAAGCAGTTCGGATCGCCGGCCCTGGCCCTTGCCGCCTACAACGCCGGACCAGGCGCGGTTGCGCCCTGCAACTGTATTCCGGACTACCCGGAAACCCAGGCATATGTTGCGAAGATCATGGCCCTGCTCGGCGGCCTGGGGACGTTCGCCCCGATGCCGATGGAGGTGGCTCTGGTCCGATGAGGCAGTCGTCACGGCGATAGAAGTGCTTCTATACCGCATGCACTGTTTCGTTCCTGAAAGGAATAATCGCAGATGGACGAATCAACGCCGGGCGAAGTGGTTGTCGAAGTGGGAGACGAAGGGGTAGCTGTTGTTCGAATGCGGCACGGTGAAAACCGCTTCAACCCGGACACTCTGGATGGGCTGGAAGCCGCGCTCGACACCATCGAGGCGATCGAGGGTCCTTCAGCCCTGGTCCTGACCGGGCAAGGCAAGTTCTTCTCCAACGGACTCGATCTGGACTGGCTCGGCGCCGCTGACGACGAAGGCCGTGGAAAGACGCTGAGCCGGGTCTACCGGCTCCTGGCGAGGCTGCTCGAGTTTCCGGCGCCCACGGTCGCCGCGATCAACGGTCACGCTTTCGCTGGAGGGGGGATGATGGCGCTCGCCTGTGACTGGAGGGTCATGCGTGTTGACCGCGGCTATTTTTGCCTGCCGGAGGCCGACATCGGCTTGGTCTTCATACCGGGGATGAACGAATTGATCACACATCGGCTGATTCCCTCTACTGCCCGTGAGGCGATGCTTACTGGTCGTCGTTACGACTCCGCGCAGTGCCTCGAGGCGGCAATCATTGACCGGGTCGCCGCGGTCGACGAAGTCGTTCCGGAAGCCATCAACATTGTGATGCCTCTGGCCGGCAAGGCCAAATCGGTTCAACAGGGCATCAAGCGAGGCATCTCGGGCGCGGCGATTGCCGCACTCGAGGCAGATGCGGAATCAGCGCTGGAGTTCTCGCGCTAGGGTCTGATCCATATGGAGCGACTTGAAATATCCGGACCGGAATCCATCGAAGCGCTGATCGGCCACCAGGTCGGCCCGACCGGGTGGCGCGAGGTGAGCCAGGGCATGATCGACACCTTCGCGGACCTGTCGGGGGACGAGCAGTGGATCCATGTGGATACCGAAAGGGCGAAGAAAGAAAGCCCCTTTGGAACGACCATCGCCCACGGCAACCTCACCCTTGGA
>CALEMO010000187.1 GCA_937910825.1 uncultured Solirubrobacterales bacterium
GGCACCAGCGTGATCGCCACTACCCGGGCGCCGACCCCGATCATGTTGACGTCACGAATCAGTTCGCCGTTACCGAAATAGTTGTCGGCGAGAGTCAGGTAGACGGGCACGGTGATCACGCAGACGACGCTCGATATCGCGGTGAGGGTCACCGAGAGCGCGGTTTCCCCCTTTGCAAGATGGGTGTACATATTGGCCATGGTTCCGCCGGGGGAAGCCCCCAGGAGGACAAGGCCGATTGCCAGTACCGGATCAAGGTCAAAAATGATCGCAACGGCGGCGGCGAGGAACGGCGATACAAACAGGAGATTCAAAAGGCCGACCGAGACTCCCCGGGGCATCTTGATCACACGCTTGAAGTCGTCCGTCGTGAGGCTCAGGCCGATGTTGAACATGATGAACATCAGCGAGAGCGGCAGCACGACTTCGATCACGAGTTCACCTCTCTGGTTGGCTCAAGCTAACGGCAGCGGATGGCGCGAATCTACAAGCATCGTGTTGCAAAAGCAGATTACGCGACGGGACGCCGAGTCAGTCTCTTCAATAGCCTTCCGGTCCGATGCCATTCTTCATCTGTCCAAACTGCGGGAACCGCGAAAGCGGGGGCGACCGCAACGCCGGCTTCACCACCAGGCCGAAGGGTTGCTCAAAGTGTGGCTTCGGTTTTGTATTCGAACTTCTCGACGACTACTACCCGGCGCCGAATGCGGCATTTTTCGTCTGCGACCAGCAGGGCCGCGTGATTGACGCCGGCCGTGGCAGCTATGAGCTGACCGGACTGACCGACGAAGACGTGATCGGTCGGCCGGTCAAGGATGTGCTCGGACTGGCCTGGGTTGACCCCGGCGATGGCGGTCCGACTGCCGACACCGACGGCGACGGCGAAACCGATCCGATCGAAACCTCACTCGAATGGGGCGTCAGGTCGCTTGGCAAAAAAGTTGAAGTAACTTCCGAGAACGAATCAGTGGCCGTGGTCGTGGCTGACGTATTCCCGGCCTATGATGACGACGGGGGCCTGATGATCGTCCTCACGCCAGAAGGATAAACTCCTCCGAATGGGAGGCAGGCGCCGCAACATATTCGTGCTGCTGTTCGTCCTGGGACTGGTAATAGTCTCAGCCATAGTCGTTGTCAAGAAGCCGGCTGAGCTCGGGCTTGACCTTCAGGGCGGTATCGAGCTGACCCTTCAGGGAAGGCCCACTCCGCAGACCCAGGAAGTCACTTCCGAAGCGATGGACCGCTCGGTGGACATCATCCGCTCCGGCTGCGACCGCCTCGGTATCGCCGAGATCGAAGTGTCCCGCCTCGGGCCCGACCAGATTTCTGTCGGCATTCCCGGTGCGACATCGGTCGGCAAAGCGACCCAGTGTGCCACCAAGCCGGCCCGCCTCTATTTCTACGACTGGCAAAACAACCTGGTCGGGCCGGCCAAGGATCTTCAGACCGACCTGAGCAGCGCCGACCCCCAGCAGGTTTCGGAACAGGTGCGACAGAAGTGGATCGACGCCGGCCGCCCGCCGACCGAAGGCGCCAACCGGCAGCAGATCGGCCTTGGGGCCGAGCCGACCGTATGGGATGCCGTAGAGCTGGCAGCGAAGCAGCCGCGGGTCGATCCCTGCGAGAACTGCGCCGCCCCTGACCAGTTCTACCTGTTCGAGGACGACAAAGAGCACACATATCTGTCGGGGCCGGTGAACGCCAAGGAAGACCTCTACTTCGATGAGACTGGATCGCCTATCCCCAAGGCAGGCACCGTGGTCAGGAAGGTTCCTCAGGGAACGGTGATCGTCGCCGAGCAGCCGACCGATCCCGCGACCGGAGATACGATCGAAGACGAAGAGCCCGGTTATTTCGTACTCACAGATGACGCCGCCCTGACCGGATCCGAGATCAAGGATCCGCAGCAGAACACCGACCAGAACGGCCAGCCCAACGTAACTTTCGATTTCACCGGCAAAGGCCAGGATGCCTTCCAGGAGATCACGCGGCGGATCGCTCAGGAGGGTGCTGCGCGATCGCTTGGACAGGTCAG
Source organism: uncultured Solirubrobacterales bacterium (assembly GCA_937910825.1). Taxonomy (GTDB): domain Bacteria; phylum Actinomycetota; class Thermoleophilia; order Solirubrobacterales; family 70-9; genus 67-14. The sequence continues at coordinate 2,036 of CALEMO010000187.1, forward strand.
CCCTGAGCAGGCGCAGGCTCTCGCCGGCAACTTCGCGATCGTGCTTGACGGTGAAGTCGTATCCCGGCCGATCATCGACTTCCAGGAGAACCCGGACGGCATCGACGGACGAACCGGCGCCCAGATCTCCGGCGGATTCGACATCGCCGGCGCGCAGACGCTGGCCGAGTTCCTCCAGCGTGGTGCCCTGCCGATCGACCTGACCCTGACCAGCCAGAGCCAGGTTTCGGCCAGCCTCGGGCAGGAAGCGCTTGATCAGGGCGTCAAGGCGCTGATCCTCGGCCTTGCTCTGGTCATCCTTTTCCTGATCGTC
>CALEMO010000188.1 GCA_937910825.1 uncultured Solirubrobacterales bacterium
GCACCGCTTTGGCACCCTGTTTCGGTCGGTGAGGTGCGGCCTAAACCCGCATTTCCACCTTCATCTGGGCTATGATGAAAGTTCGTGCGAATTGCCCTAGTAACACCGTATTCGTGGACTTACCAGGGTGGCGTGAACAGGCACATCCAGTCGCTGGCTGAGGAATTCATATCCCGAGGCCACTATGTCCGTGTCATCGCGCCCTTCGATCCACCCGATCGACTGTCAAAAGTCCTTCACCGTGCTCCAGCCGATCGGCTTGATGCGCCTGACTACCTGATCCCTGTTGGCCGCACGATAGGCATCGGATCGAACGGATCCGTCTCCAATATTCCGCTGTTCCCCGAGGCCATCCGCAGCACCAGGCGGGCGATCGACGAAGGCAACTTCGACGTGGTCCACCTTCACGAGCCGATCACCCCGTTCAACGGATGGGACATCGCCACCTACAGCGATACCCCGGTCGTCGGCACCTTCCATGCCTACGCGACCCGGCCCGTGCCCCACAGGCTCGGTGCCTTCGCCGGCGCCCGCAGGGTGATGAACCACCTTTCCGCCCGGATCGCTGTCTCTGAAGCCGCGGCCTGGACCGGCCACCGCTTCTACGGCGGCAACTACACAATCATTCCCAACGGCGTGAACGTTGAATTGGCCCCGGAGGGTCCGAAGCCCGAAAGTGACCACCTGAAGGTCCTTTTCGTCGGCCGGCCCGAGGAGCGCAAGGGGCTGCCGGTCCTGCTGCGCGCATTCGATGCGCTCAAGGAACAGGTTCCGAGCCGCCTGGCGATCGTCGGCGCAGACGCGAGCGACGTGCGGCGGACTTTCGCCCATCCGGAGATCGAAGACCACATCGACCTTCACGGCCGGGTCAACGGTTCGGAACTTTGGCGTCACCTGCACGAAGCCGACGTACTTTGTGCTCCGTCGCTGTCGGGGGAAAGCTTCGGCATGGTCCTGACCGAGGCATTCGCAGCCGGAACACCCGTGATCGCTTCCGGCATCGCCGGCTATAGCGACGTTGTCAGCGACGGCCACGATGGCGTGCTGGTGCCACCCGGCGACGCCCAGCGCCTGGCCGAAGAGCTGCAGCGTGCCCGGCACGAGCCGGATCGCTACCGCCGCATGGGAATCAGCGCCCGCGAGAGTTCCAAGCGCTACGCATGGGATACCGTCGCCGATCAGGTCACCGGCGTCTACGAGCGGGCGATCGAAGTCGAGCAGCCGAGCAGCGTAACCGGAAAGCTGAAGCGCCGCATGGGAGTGATCCCCAGCGACGGTCTGCCGCAGACCTTCCCGCAAAAACTTCCTTCGCTTGATCCGCCACTGGCTGCGGTCGCCGGCGCGAAAAGGCGGCTTATTCGCAAAGTCGCACTGGGGACCGCTGCCATGCTCGGAGTCGGCCTGGCTGTACTCGCCGCCAGAAAGATCGGCATTGAAAACGTCGGCGCGGCGATAGTTCGCTCGGACATTTCCTGGGTCCTGATCGCCCTTGCGCTGATGGCAAGTTCGATGTTCTTCAGGGCCTACGCGTGGTATTTCATCGCCAAAGCCGCGATGCCGGCGGCAGCGCTCAGACGCCGCGACTTCGTATCGGCGACGATGATCGGGGTCCTGATGTCGGCGACTCTGCCTGCCCGCCTCGGCGAGCCTGCCCGTGCACTTGCCCTCTCCCGGCATACCGGCCGGGCCAAGGACAACCTGCCGGTGGTGGCCGGAACCCTGGTTTCGCAGACCATGCTCAACCTCTTCGCCCTGCTGATGCTGGGCGTGATCATCGTCGCCAATACACCCCTCTTCCACAACAGCACCAAGGCCTTGTTCACCTTCAGCCTGGCGCCACTGCTGCTGCTCGTGACCGTGCTTTTCCTGCCGTCGGTCATGAAGAACAAGGGCCGCGGACGCGTGGCAAGGATCGGCGAGGTGGTTTATTCGGCGTTGGTCCAGGTCAGAAAAGGCCTGGTCGTTTTCCGCAAGCCCAAAGTCGGAATTCCCGCCGCTCTCCTGCAGACCAGCGCCTGGGCGATCCAGCTGCTTTCCTGCTGGGCGCTCATGTTCGCCCTCGGGCTCGATACCCAGGCCGGCCTGGCCGCATCGGCGGCAGTGCTCTTCGCGGTCAACGTCACCGCGGTGATTCCGGCGACTCCATCCAACATCGGTGTCTTTCAGCTTGCGGTCATAAGCGTGCTCACTACCGGCTGGGCCATTTCCAACTCCGATGCTTTTGCCTACGGCGTGATCCTTCAGGCCGTGGAAATCGCGACCGCGGTCGGCCTGGGAGTGCCCGCCCTGGTCCGCGAAGGACTCACCTGGAGCGACCTGCGCACCCAGGCGATATCGACCGCTCCGGTGGAGCTCAAGTCAGGTCCGCCGCGCCGCGACGACCGCGAAGGCCTCGCGGACATGATCGGCTGAGCCACCGGACGCCGCGCTCTAGAATCGGCCGATGCTGAAAGCGACCTCCGTACGCAAGTCGACACCACAGCTTGCTCTTGCTTACGACCCGCGATGCCTGCTGCATGAAAACGGGTCGATGGTGGTTGACGCCGAGGCGGTTGAATGGCTCAACGTAAAGCACGCTGAGAACCCGGACCGGATTCACCGGGCGCTCGAGGTTCTCGTGGCTTCAGGCGTGGCCAGCCAGCTCGACACGCTGCAGACACGTTTCGCGACGAACGAGGAGCTGGAACGGGTCCACAGCCCCGGTCACATCGAGCACATGAGATCGACTTCGGCCTTCGAAACGATCCAGGTGGTTGGGCCCGAGGCACGGGCTGGCGCCGACTCCTGGCAAGCGGCGTTGATCGCGGCAGGAACTTCGGCAGCGGCGGTCGACTCGGTCATGGAAGAAACGGGCCGGCGTGCCTACGTGCTCACCCGTCCGCCGGGCCATCACGCTTGCGCTGATCAGGCAATGGGGTTCTGCCTGCTGAACAACGCGGCGATCGCGGCGCGTCACGCGCAGGAAAAACACCGGCTCGGCAGGATCGCGGTCATCGACTGGGACGTACACCACGGCAACGGAACTCAGGAAATCTTCTACGAGGACCCGTCCGTCCTGTTCATCTCGATTCACCAGGACGGGCTCTATCCGGCGGACCTGGGAAGTGTCAACGAGCGCGGTGCCGGTGCGGGCCTGGGGGCGAATGTCAACATCCCGATGCCCGCCGGTTCAGGGGACGCGGGCTATATCGCGGCGCTCGCCGAAGTCGTCCTGCCGGCACTGGAGGCTTTTGCCCCGGAGATGGTCATCCTTTCGAGTGGTCAGGATGCCGCCGCTTCGGACCCGTTAGGCCGCATGAGCGTGACCACCGAGGGCTTCCGCAAGATGACCGGCCTGCTGGTCGAGTTCGCCGACCGGGATTGTGATGGCCGCATCGTCGCCCTGCAGGAGGGTGGATACAGCCTCGATCACATGCCTTTCTGCGTGCTGGCCACTATTGAGGCACTAGCCGGAATGAGCCCGTCGATCGAGGGTGATCCGATCGAGCTTGATGTGCCGCTAAGCATCAGTGCGAACGAGACCGAGGCGGTCAGTCTGGCCCGCTCGGCGGCCGACTTCGGCTGAAATCCACGTCGTAGATAGGATCGTTCTCGATGTCCTGGCGAACGAGATGGAAGATCAGGGAGTTCAGGCGGAACA
>CALEMO010000189.1 GCA_937910825.1 uncultured Solirubrobacterales bacterium
ATCCAGCAGCACCGGGTTGCCCGAGCGCGGGATCCCCGGGCCCTCGATCACGAAAGGAGCCAGCCTCTCGTCGGTGCCGTTGGCCCGCAGCACTGCCACTTTGTCGTTACCGATGAAGCCAGTCGCTTCCTTGCAGGCCCAGCCGAGACCGGCCGAAATTGGGTCGGTTTCCGTGGAAAGGTCGTTGCCGTGGAGGTGGAAGCAGGCTTCAAGGCGGAGGGTGTCCCGCGCCCCGAGGCCACAGGGAACGACCCCGGCGTCAACCAGCTCTGCCCAGATCGCTGGGGCGATCTCGGGGTCGATCAGCAGCTCTACCCCGTCTTCCCCGGTATATCCGGTGCCGCAGACCAGGGCTGGGCGGAGGCCGATCTGGCGGGCATGCACGGCCATGCGTGGCGGCAGTTCGATGTGAAGCTGGCGCGAGACGATCGCCCGGGCATTCGGCCCCTGGACCGCCAGCATCGCGTAGTTGTTGCTGGCGTCCCGTACATAGACGTCGAAGTCGCGGGCCACCTGCCCGAACTGGAGCAGGTCGACATCGTGGTTGGAGGCGTTTGTTATCGCCAGGTAGCGGTCGCCGCCCAGCCGGTAGAGGAAAAGGTCGTCGATGACCCCGGCTTCTTCGTTCAGCAGACATGAGTACTGGGCCCCGCCGAGCTCGACCCGGGCAACGTCGTTGCTGACCAGCCGCTGAAGAAAAGCCAGAGCGCCCGGTCCTTCTACTTCGATCTGCCCCATGTGCGAGGTGTCAAAGATTCCGGCGTAAGTCCGCACGGCGATGTGCTCTTCTTTTATGCCGTCGTAGGAGACGGGCATCTGCCACCCCGAAAACGGGACGATCTTCGCCCCGGCTTCGACATGGGTTTCGTAGAGAGAAGTGCGTCGCTCGCTCTGCGCAGTGGTCACCACCCCAGCTTAAGGCAATAAGACCGCGGGCCCCGGCCAGGACCGCCGGGCGATGATCCTGATATTGCGGCACCGGGCGGCAACATCGGGATCACCAGCTCCGGTTTCGGCTCGCTCAGTCCCTGAGGAAGGGCGGTACTTCGATGTCGCTGTCGCCGACCCGGAGGTTGCTCAGGTCGGTGTCTTCACCCGATACCCGCTTGCGGCTCTCGTAACGACGCCGGACGCGCTGCGGAGAGCGGGCCAGAAGTTCAAAGCCTTCGAATCCGGTGGCGATGACAGTAACCCTGACCTCATCCACCATCGACGGGTCGACTACGGAACCAAAGATGATGTTGGCGTTGGGGTCAGCCTCTTCCTGGACCAGCTGGGCCGCTTCGTTGACTTCAAAGAGGCCAAGCTCTTCCGGACCAGTGATGTTCAGAAGCATCCCGGTCGCACCCTTGATCGACTCTTCGATCAGCGGCGAGGTGATCGCTGCCTTGGCGGCATCGATCGCCCGATTCTCTCCCTGACCCGAGCCGACGCCCATCAGCGCCGAACCCGCGTCACGCATGATTGTGCGTACGTCGGCGAAGTCAAGGTTGATCAGGCCGGGAATGGTGATCAGGTCGGTGATTCCCTGGACGCCCTGGCGCAGGATGTCGTCGGCCATCTTGAAGGCGTCGAGCACGCTCGTTCGGCGCTCGACCGCCTGAAGCAGCCTCTCGTTGGG
>CALEMO010000190.1 GCA_937910825.1 uncultured Solirubrobacterales bacterium
AGCTGAAAGTCGTGTCATCGGACGCGACCGGGGTCTTGGGTGCGGGGTAGACCGACACCGGTTTGGCTTTCTTGGCTTCGGCTGACGCGGTGAGCGCTCCGAATGCGAACAGGACCGCCGCTGCCATCAGGACAGGACGAAGCCGGTTCCAAGTTTGCGAAATCAAGGATTCTCCTTAGTTTAGATTCGAGTAATACGGGTCGAACCTAGCAACCCGGGCCGAGGGCCGGGGTTGCGGTCAGTCCCGAACTAATTTCTTGTAGGTGATTCGGTGGGGGCGGTCGGCTTCGGGGCCGAGCAGCTTCCTGCGATTCTCTTCATAGGCTTCGAGGTTGCCTTCGAAGAAAGTCACCTGCGAATCACCCTCGAACGCGAGAATGTGGGTCGCCACCCGGTCCAGGAACCAGCGGTCATGGGAAATGACCACGGCGCAGCCCGCGAAGCTGAGCAGCGCTTCTTCGAGCGCCCGCAGGGTGTCGACGTCGAGGTCGTTGGTCGGCTCGTCCAGCAGCAGCAGGTTTCCGCCGGAGCGCAGCAGTTTGGCCAGGTGGACCCGGTTGCGCTCGCCTCCGGAGAGCACTCCCACCTTGCGCTGCTGGTCGGAGCCCTTGAAGTTGAAGCTGCTCACGTAGGCGCGGGAATTCAGCTTGTGGCCACCGACGTCGATGTGGTCGTCACCGTCAGAGATCACTTCCCAGACGTTCTTGTCCGGATCCAGCGCGTCGCGGGACTGGTCGACGTAGGCCAGCTGGACGGTTTCGCCGAGGCGGATCGACCCGTCGTCTGGCTTTTCTTCGCCGACGATCATGCGAAACAGAGTCGTCTTGCCGGCACCGTTCGGTCCGATCACGCCGACTATGCCGGCCGGCGGAAGTTTGAAGGAGAGGTCTTCGATAAGCAGTTTGTCGCCAAATGACTTCTTCAGATTCTCGGCGTTGATCACGACCCCGCCGAGCCGGTCACCGGCCGGTATGTGGATCTGAACGGTGTCGAGCTTGACGTTCTTGTCCTCGGCCAGCAGTTCTTCGTAACGGGCGAGCCGGGCTTTCGACTTCTTGCGGCGGCCCTTGGGGTTCTCGCGGACCCATTCGAGCTCGGCAGCGATCGTCCTGGCGCGGGCGTTGTCCTTGCGATCTTCATGGGCCATTCGCTCCTGCTTCTGTTCCAGCCAGCCCGAGTAGTTGCCTTCGAAAGGCAGGCCTCGCCCACGGTCGAGCTCCAGGATCCAGCCGGCAACGTTGTCGAGGAAGTAGCGATCGTGGGTTACGGCCACAACGGTTCCTTTGTACTCCTCCAGGTGCCGCTCGAGCCAGCCGACGGATTCCGCATCAAGGTGGTTGGTCGGCTCATCGAGCAGCAGCAGATCGGGCGCGCTGAGCAGCAGACGGCAAAGTGCCACCCGCCGCCTTTCGCCGCCAGAGAGCTTGCTCACATCGGCATCACCGGGCGGCAGCCGCAGCGCGTCCATCGCCGTATCCAGCATCGTGTCGAGGTTCCAGGCATCAACGGCGTCGATCTTGGCCTGAAGCTGTCCGAACTCGTCGGCGGTCTCATCCGAATAGTTGGCGGCCAGCTCGTTGAAGCGGTCGAGCAGCTGTTTAGTTTCGCGGACCCCCTCTTCTACGTTTCCGCGCACATCCTTGGATTCGTCGAGCTGAGGTTCCTGCTCGAGCATGCCGACCGTTGCACCTTCCCTCAGGTAAGCGTCCCCCTTGTGCCCGGTATCGACCCCGGCCATGATCCGCAGCAGGGACGACTTGCCAGAACCGTTGCTGCCGAGGATGCCGATCTTGGCTCCCGGCAGGAAGTTCAGGGAGATGTCGGTGAGGACGTCCTTGTTCGGCGGATGGGACCGGGAAACCCGGTGCATAGTGAAGATGTAGTCGGCCATCGCAGGCAGACTAGACCAGTGCCCGGGCCAGGCAAGAGGTCAAACGGTTTCGCCGTTCGCCTTGAGTACCACGTCGATGTTTCCGCGGGTTGCTCTTGAGTACGGGCAGACCTGATGGGCCGCTTGGACGATCTCGCTCGCCTGCTTCGCATCAGTGATCGCCGGGAGCGTGACGTCCAGGGTCACACCGACGTCGAAAACGCTGTCCTCGGCGGCGATCAGGTCGACGCTGGAATCGATGGAAACATCTCCCAGCTCGACCTTCTGTCGGCGGGCTATCGCACCGAGTGCGCTTTCAAAGCAGGCGGCGTAGCCGACCGCGAACAGCTGCTCGGGATTGGTTCCGCTCTCTTCATCACCGGGCGGCCTCAATTCGACATCGAGTGCTCCGTCGGATGTGCGTCCACGCCCGTCGGTGCGTCCGCCACTTACATGCGCCTCTGCGGTGTAAAGAATTTTGCCTGCCATTGATTCCTTTCGGGTGGGTTTCACCGGGACGGTACCCGGGCCGGCCGCTCAGGACAGTGACGCCAGCCAGTTGACGATCTCGGTGCCGATGAACTCGCCCTGGTCCTCCTGAAGGAAATGGCCGGCGTTCTCGACGACGGTCAAGGGGTCGGCTGTCGGGAAGAGCGCGTTGACTGCCTTTCCGACCGGGTCCAGCGGCAGGGCGGGATCTGCATCCGCCCAGAAAACCTTCGATGGACGCTGATCAGTCTTAAGGTAGGCAGCGGTGCGCTGGCCGGCTTCGGCGCCCAGAGCATCCGGCTCGAGCGGGATCAGGCCGGGAAAGGTTCTCGCTCCTGCTTTTGAATCGACATCGGGGAACGGCGCAACGTAGGCGGCGACGGTTTCCGGCGAAAGTTCGGTGGCGCAGGCACCGATGATCGGCATCTCGATCTTGATGTCGCGGTGCGAAGCGATGAAATCCGCGAAGTGGTGCCAGTTATCACTCATCTTCTGATAGCCAGTAAAGATTCCCGTATCCATGGCGACCAGTGCCGAGAAGCGTTCGGGCCGCTCGATGGTTGCCGCACGCAGTCCGATCGGTCCTCCCCAGTCGTGGCACACGAGGGTGGTATCGAGAAGGTCGAGATCATCGATCAGTGTGACCACGGAGGCCGTATACCGGTCGAAGCTGTACCACTGGTCGTCGACCGGCTTGTCGGAGCGGCCGAAGCCCGGCAGGTCTGGGACAACGCAGCGATATCCCGCTTCGAGCAGCGGCAGCATCACTTTGCGCCAGAGGTAGCCCCAGGTCGGCTCGCCGTGCTGGAGCAGCACGGCGGGGCCGTCGCCAACGTCGTAGTGGGCCAATCGCATGCCCTGCCAGTCGCGGTACTGCGGCTCGTAGGGAAAATCCGGAATCGCTTCGAAACGGCTTTCGGAAGTCCTGACGGTCTTCATGGACAGAGCCTACCCCGGCGCTGGGGTCGACTGGCCGACGGGCGGTTTCGAGTTTTCGGTCAGTCGACCGGATATGGTGTCGAGCATGCCCGAGAAGCTGCCCGGGAAGGCAGGCAAACCGGACCGTCTAAGCAACATCCTGACCCAGGCCAGTCGCGACCGGAAGCGGCTCGATTCGGAGGCGTTTGGACCCGGCGCGCTCATGGCACTGGGGGTCGCCAGCGTGGTCGGCGCCGGGATCTTCGTTATCACGGGAGCCGCGGCCGCCGAGTATGCCGGACCGGCGGTGGTCATCTCTTTCATACTCGCCGGAATCGCTGCCGGGCTGACCGCGCTCTGCTACGCCGAAATGGCAGCGATGATCCCGATCGCAGGCAGCACCTACTCCTATGTGTTCGCGGCCTTCGGCGTATTCATGGCCTGGTTCATTGGCTGGGACCTGCTGCTGGAGTATCTCTTTGCGGCATCGACCGTGGCGGTTGGCTGGGCCGGTTACTTCGTCGGCCTGATGTCGAGCATCGGCATCGATATTCCCCACGACCTGTCGAACCCGCCATTCGGCAGTGGCGGTGGAATCATCAACCTTCCTGCCCTGTTCGTGGTTGCCGTTACGACTCTGCTGCTCGTGCTGGGCACGAGGGAGACCATTCGGGCCAACAACATAATGGTTGCCCTCAAAGTGAGTGCCCTGCTCGTTTTCATAGCGGTGGGCGCCTTCAACGTGGACACTTCGCTTTGGTCGCCATTCGTGCCCGCCAACGATGGGGCGTTCGGCGAGTTCGGTGCGAGCGGGGTGGCCCGGGCCGCCGGCGTCGTATTTTTCGCCTACGTAGGTTTCGACGCTGTTTCAACCGCCGCCGGTGAGTCGAAAAACCCTCAGCGCACGGTCCCGATCGGCCTGCTGGGCACAGTGGTCATCTCGTCGATGCTCTATGTCGCGGTAGGTCTGGTGATCACCGGGCTCGTGCCTTATTCCACCCTGAACGTGGCCGATCCTATTTCCGCGGCGCTCAAGGGCGCACCGAGTCATATCGACTGGCTGGAGAACCTGATGAACGTGGCCGCTGTGATCGGCCTGTTCGCGACCGTGCTGGTCACTTTCTACGGGCAGACCCGCATTCTGATGAGGATGTCCTCTGACGGACTTCTGCCGGACCGCTTCGGCAAGGTCAGCCCGCGCTTTCGGACCCCCATCTTCACCACCGTGGTCTGCGGAATAGCCGGCGCGACGATCGCGGCATTTCTGCCGATCGACGTGCTGGGCGATCTGGTTTCGATCGGCACCCTTTTCTCCTTCGTCCTGGTGGCGATCGGGGTGCTCGTCCTGCGGCGGACCCATCCCGATACGCCGCGACCCTTCCGGGTGCCGGCGGTGAACGTGATCGCGCCACTGGCGATCATCTGCGCCGTATCGCTGATGGCGACCCTTCCCATCGAAACCTGGATCCGGCTTTTCATATGGCTGCTGCTCGGCTTGGTGATTTTCTTCGCATACGGACGAAAAAAGTC
>CALEMO010000191.1 GCA_937910825.1 uncultured Solirubrobacterales bacterium
TGCCGGAGGCGGCCACATTCAGCTCAAGACTGCTCGGACTCGCATGGCTGGACGAGGACTGCGCCCAGGGAGGACTTTTCCTTCCCGGCTGCCGCGCCGTCCATACCTTCGGCATGCGGTTCCGGATGGACGTATTTTTCCTCGCTGCGGACGGCTCGCTGCTGCGTTTCGCCGAGGCGGTGCGGCCATCCAGGTGTCTGTTCTGTGGCGCGGCCGACAGCGTCCTTGAATTGCCGGCAGCAAATTGCTAAAGGCCCGCGGGGGGAGAGACTTGCCGAACCGGGACTTAGGTCAGCATGCTTCCCGAGAGTAAAAGCATCGCGAAACTCGTCATCTGCGAGGACGATCCGGCCACACTCGAGTTGCTCAGTGACCACCTGACGGCCGACCGATACGAAGTCCTCGCCGCACCGACTGCCGCCGACGCCCTCCACCTTTGTGAGTTCAGCTCGCCCGATCTTCTGCTGCTGGACCTGGGCCTGCCTGACGCCGCCGGGCTCGACGTACTTCGTGAGATACGCGAGCCTGACCGATCGCTCAGTCGGTTCGATTCGGGGGTCGGGGTGATCGTGCTGAGTGGACGTGGTACTGAGCGGGACAGGGTACGGGGGCTCGAGCAAGGCGCGGACGACTATGTGGTGAAGCCTTATTCCTACGGTGAGTTGCTGGCGAGAATCAGTGCCGTGCTCAGACGGCGCAGCGGCGACCGTAGCGACGTTGTGCGGGCAGCCGGAATCGTGATCAATCGCGCGCAAAGATCGGTCATGGTCGGAGAGCGGGTGGTCGACCTGTCGATCAAGGAGTACGCGCTGCTCGGGGCCCTGGCGAGAGAGCCGACGAGGGTATTTTCAAAAGAGGAGCTGCTTCGCAATGTCTGGGGCTATCGGTCGCTGGGACACACCCGCACACTTGAAGCCCACGCCAGTCGTCTGCGACGCAAGCTGGACCCCGAAGGTGGCAAGTTCATAGCTAACTGCTGGGGAGTTGGCTACCGCCTGGTGGACCCATGATTCCAGCTGCCGGATCGCCTGGTTACTGGTGTTTAGCGCTGCTGCTGCTCGCTCTGCTCATGGCCCAGTCGATCCGAACCTCGAGACGCCGTGTGGCCATGAACCGGGCGCTCCATGAACTGAGGCGACCGCTGCAGGCGCTTGCCCTGATCCTGCCGGAGCAAAATCCCGCTCAGGGGCTGGGTGCTTCGCAAAGGCCGCCTGTCCGCCACAGGGGAATCGCCGCGGGGTCACTCTGGCAGGCGATCCGTGCGGCCGGGGATCTTGAACTCGAGCTGAACGGGGGCCGGGCGGACTCCCGGCCGGAGGAGCTGGTCGCCGGGCGTTTGCTGGCCGAAGCCTGCGTACGGCGCTTGAGACCGAGGGCGAAGCTCGAGGGCGCGAACATTGAACTCCGCTGGGCCGGACCAGATGCCCTGATCAGGGGTGATGGCGTGGTGCTGTCAGGCGCTTTGGAGAACCTGCTGCTGAACGCAATCGAGCACGGTGGGCGGCTGATCACCGTCAATGCGCTGACGGTTGCCAAGCGGCTCAGGATCGAGGTGATCGACTCGGGCCGTGATCCTCAGGCTGGGGGGCTCAGCCGCATTTTGGGCCGGCAGCCCGCGCTCCGAGCAAGGCACCAGCACGGTCACGGCCTCAAAGTCGTCCGCCAGGCGGCTGCCGAGCACGAGGGGCGGTTCAGCTTCCAAAAGACAGGTCGGGGGTCCTGCGCGCGACTTGTACTGCCGGTGAATTCAGCGGGTGCTTCGCGTGGGGCGGCGATCCGGGACCGCTGGTGAACCGGCGTCGGCGGGCGATCGCTTTCGGCTTGCTTGCAGCATTGTCGGCTCTGCTCGCGATCGGCATCGTCAATGGCTATTCGAAATCAGTTGAAGAAAGCTACGGTGAACTGCGTGCGGTAGTCGTGGTCACAGGGCCGATCGAGGCCGGCCAGCGCTTCTCCCCGGCAATCGTCGCTTCGAGACTGGAGACGAGGTTGGTCCCCCGGCGGTTTTCGCCGGCCGGCTCGATCGCTGACGCCCGCCGGGCGGCGGGGCTTGAGGCAGCGGCACCGCTACTGGTCGGCAGCTACCTGACGGTCAACCTGCTCAGGCGAAAGCAGAAAGAAGGCCCGGGCGGGCCTCTGAAGACAGCCAACGGCCGCCACGCGGTTGAACTTTCGGTCTCCGGAGCCGGTGCCCTGGGCAACGGCGGCCGGGTGGACGTTCTGGTCACGAGCGAGCCCGTTCGGGGGCCTTCCGGCCAAACCTATGTAGCGGCCCGGGCGGTGCCCCTTCTGGCTGTGGGGCAGACAGGCGCAAGCGCCGCCGGAGTCGACCTGACCACTGTGACCCTCGGCCTCAGCCGTGATCAGGCGGTGGATCTGGTGCAGGCACAGAGCTTCGCCCGCCGGCTGACCGTGATTCCAGCCGGGGGCAGCAAGTGAGCGCAGGGGAAGATGTGATCGAGCGGCTCGCGTTGGTAATCCATCGTTCGCTGGTTGAAAACAGGCGGTGGCAGGCCGAGGGTTCCGGCGGCGCCGGGGGAGATGGCGAGTCGGTGGATCAGTCGATACGCCGCACGGTTGAAGATGTGGCCTGCGCGCTTTCGCCTGCTGTGCGACAGGAGCTGGTCGAGCGGGTGCTTCGGGAGGCCACGGGCCTTGGTCCGCTCGACCACCTTCTTGACGACCCCGAGGTCGAGGAAGTGATGGTCAACGGGCATGAGCGGGTCTATGTTGAAAGAGCAGGGGTCATAGAGCCGGTCGAAGTGCGCTTTCGCGATGAGTCTCAGCTCCGCAATACAATCGAGCGCATTCTCGCGCCGCTGGGCAGAAGGGTCGACGAGCTCAGCCCGATGGCTGACGCCCGCTTGCCCGATGGCTCAAGAGTCAACGTGGTGATTCCGCCGCTCGCGGTTGACGGAGCGTCGGTATCCATCCGGAGGTTCGTGATCGAGCGCCCCGGTCCGCATGAGCTGATCGAGCTGGGAACTCTGACCAACTCGCAGGCTGAGCTGCTGGAGCAGGCGATCACTGAGCGCAAGAGTGTGCTGATCAGTGGCGGTACCGGTTCGGGCAAGACAACCATGCTCAACGCTCTGGCCAGATTCATTGATCCAGCCGAGCGGATCGTGACGATCGAAGACGCAGCCGAGCTGAACCTTGGCCAGCCCCACGTGGTTCGGCTCGAATCACGCCCGCCCAGTATCGAGGGCAGGGGGGAAGTCACGATCCGAGACCTTTTGCGAAATGCGCTTCGTATGCGGCCCGACAGGATCCTTATCGGCGAGGTCCGGGGCGCGGAAGCGCTCGACCTTTTGACCGCCCTCAATACGGGACATGACGGCGCGCTCTCAACAGTTCACGCGAGCTCCGGTGAGGATGCGCTGAGTCGGCTCGAGGTCCTGACCCTGATGGCCGGGGTCGGGCTGCCGCTCGAAGTCGTAGCCGAGCAATTGCGAAGGGGGATCGACCTCATTGTCCATCTCGAGCGACAGGGGGACGGCCGGCGGCGGGTCGTTTCGATTGATCCGGTGGACGCATGAAGGCGGGGTTCGGACCGGCTCCGGTCCTGTTCGCCATCACCGCCGCGATGCTCGCCTTGCTGGCGTTGAAAGATCTGATCATCTTCGGAGAAGGCCTGCCGCGCTGGGTCGAGGACTCCCTTGAGCCCTTGCGTCTGGCCCGCCGGGAGGGCCACCTCGCCACCTCCGGCGAGCGATTTCGTTTCGCAGCACTGGGGGCTCTGGTCGCGATCGCGGCCGGTTGGTACCTGGGCGGACCTTTTGCCGCCCTGGCTTTCACGGTCGCGGGACCGATCCTTGCTGTGCATTGGCTTGGCCGGAGTCGGCGGCGTTATCGCAGCGCGGTCGAGCGGGCACTTCCGGATGTATCACGGGCCATCGCCGATGGCCTCTCGGCGGGTCACTCCCCGCGGGGGGCACTCGCGGCAGTAGCTGACTCTCTTGAAGGGCCAGCAGCCTCTGAGTTCACCCGGGTCCGGCACGGGCTCGAACTCGGCCACCCGACCGACGTCTCGGTTGAGGGACTCGCAGCCAGGTTCCGCTGCGAACGGGTTGACGCATTCGCCAGCGCCCTGGTCAGTCAGCGCACGTCAGGGGGTGACCTCGCGGCGTTGCTCAGGCGCTTCGCCGACGGTGCTGCAGAGAGGGACAGGGCTGCCGACGATGCCCGCTCGGCGACCGCCCAGGCCCGCTTTACCGGCTATCTGGTCGCAGCGATGCCTCTTGGGGCCGCCATCTTCACCGAGCTGCTGCAGCCCGGCTTCGTCGGCTCACTCACCTCTTCCACAGCGAGCGCCATCCTGGTGATCGTTGCCCTGACTCTTCAGGCAACCGGTTTTTTCGCGATATCGAGACTGGCGAGAGTAGGCAGCTTCTGATGGCGGGCGTGCTCGTACCGGCGATCCTCTCGATGCTGCTTAGCCTGGCCGCGGCGCGTGAACTCTTCAATCGCCCGGGCATCGTTCCTCGGGCTCGAGACGGGAATTCTCCGGTGACTTACGAGCAAGTTCCACCAGTCGCCCTGAGCCTGGGCCTGCCAGGCCGGCTTGCACGGGCCGGCCGGCAGCAAGGGTCGATCCGGGTCCTGCTGTTGAGCAAGGCTCTCGCTGCGGCCACCGGTGTCATGTTCGCGCTTACTCTCGCGCCGTTTTTCCCCGGCCGCTTCGGACCGCTCTTTCTGGCCGGCGCCGGTTGCGCCGGATTCTTCCTGCCCGACCTGATGCTGGAGCGGGCGGCGGATCACAGGCACCGGCAGATGATCGCCGCCCTGCCCGATGCACTCGACCTGGTATCGGTTTCGATAGCAACGGGTCGCAGCTTCGGCGCGAGCCTGCTTGAGTATTCGTCAGCGGGTCGCGGGCCGCTGGCCTTCGAACTTGGCAGGGTGGGGCGGGACATCGCCTGGGGCGTGGCTCAGGAGACGGCCCTCGCGGACCTTGGGCAGCGAGTCAGGGGCGGGCAGATCGCGCGGCTGTGTTCTTCGCTGGAGCGCTCCCGCAGGCTCGGGTCACCACTGGCCGAAGATCTGAGGCGGCAGGCGGCCAGGCTGCGTCAGGATCAGCGTCGGCTGATCGAAGAGCAGGCGGCCCGCGCTGCGCCGAAGATCCAGCTGGTGATCGCCCTGGTGCTGGTGCCGTCGGTACTGCTTTTGATCGTCGCTGCCCTGGTCGCCAATAGCGACCTGTTGATCGGGCCGGTGATCTGAGGCGTCAGGAAATTGCTTCGTCGCGCAGGCGGCGGGCTACCTCGCAGGAGACCGAGATCATCTCGTCGAAGCCTTCGGTGTTGTCGCGGTGCTTCGGTACGAAGCAGCAGAGTGCCCCTTCTACCAGCTCGAACGCATACTTCTTCGGTGGCGTATCGGTCAGCCAGACGATGAATGACGGTGAAAACAGCCGGCGCACCCAGATCGCGTCCTGTTCTTTCTTGACGAAGATTTCGTAGCGCTCCCTCATCGCTTCGCTTTCGAGGGTGACGCGTTCATGATCGCGCCGGAATGTGTCTTCGAACTTCTCGAGCGCTTTCAGCCCTGACTTGCGTTGGAGCATCAGCTCGGGGATGTGCTCCACCGTCTCCGGGACCTGAAAGGTGACGACCGTGAAGGGGTACTCGGTCTCGGTACGGTCGCCGTCTGAGTCGGTGCTCTCCACGGTGTAGGTGTAGAGCGCGAGATTTCCTTCGAGGTCATCGGCCAGTTTGCCGGTGAACAGCTCGTTGGTCTTCCGGCTGTCACCTTTGCGCAGCAGCGGGGTCATCGGACCGAGCGATCCGTCGCTACGTGAAAGGCCCCGAGATTCTGCGAAGGCCGCGTAGAAGGCGTCCTCCGCCTTGCTGTCGGCGATCGCGAAAGTGATGAGCATTCCGAGCAGAACGATCACCGCGAAGCCGATCAGCCCGACCGCGGGCCCGAGGAACGCCCCGGTCCCGATGCCGGCGACAAGGGCAAAGCCCAGTGTCAGGATCCAGGTGAATGGTTTTGCGACGAGCCGCTTGAACTCAGCGCCGCGTACCTGATTCGCATGTGTGATCTCTGGCATGCGGGCAATCTAGCGCTGATTTCTGAATGAGGAATTGCAGTAGCAGGATTCGTCACACGGACGTACGTTCGTATTGCAGGAGCCAAATACGCATGGTTACTGAAACTGCCGTGATCGCTCTGGAGACCTCGGTCGGCGGCCCAGGACGTCGAGGATCACCAATGTGGGACATCGTGTTGCAAAGTGGGGGAAAGTGGGATAGGTTTCTAAATGAGTTGAAGCCAAGGACCGGGGTGATGAGGTTCCTCCCACTTCATCACCTCGGTCCAACTCTTTCAAAAGCATTGACCAACCGGCCGAATCGGCCGGACCCAAGGAAAGGACAGGAGCGGTGGCGTTCAGAGGCCAGTACGAACATAGCCTCGATTCGAAGGACCGCCTCACCGTGCCTGCCAAGTTCCGCGAAGCCCTGGCTGAAGGTGTCGTTCTTTCAAAGGGTCCGGATACCTGCCTCTGGATGATGACCGAGCAGGCATTCCAGGAAATGGAAGATCAGTACATCAAGCCGCACAGCCCTTTCGGTGGTGACGCTCGCAAGCTTCGCCGTCTCTTCAACTCAAGCGCCGACGAAGGTGAGCTCGATTCGGCCGGCCGCGTCAGGATCCCCGGTCACCTGATCGAGAGCGCCGGTTTGAACGGCGCCTGCGCGGTCATCGGCGCCGGCGACTACATCGAGATCTGGGGAGACCAAGCCTGGCAAAAGGAGAAGCAGCGCCTCGACGGCGAGTTCTCCGAAATCGCCGAGGGACTTTCGGGGGCCCCGCAGTGAGCGCCGCTGCGCGCGCCCACCGATCCTGGGAGCAGCACATGAACCCTTCACCTCAAGACCATATCCCCGTCCTCGCAGCAGAGCTGGTCGACCTGATCGGCCCGGAACCTGGCGATACCGTCATCGACTGCACTTTTGGTGCCGGCGGCCACGCCCGTCTGGTCGCCGAGATGATCGGCTCGGAAGGCACGCTGATCGCGATCGACCGCGACCCGGTGGCGCACGCCCGCTTTCAGGAGTTTGAATCGCTTTCTCAATGCCATTCGCGCTTCCTTGCCTGTGAATTCAGCGAGGGTCTGAAACTCCTGCAAAACGAAGGAATTCGGGCCAATGCGCTGTATATGGATCTTGGTATGTCATCGCTGCAGGTTGACGCCGCCGAGCGCGGTTTCTCCTATTCACATGAGGCGCCTTTGGATATGAGGATGGACCCGAGGCAGCAGCTGACCGCGGCGGAGGTATTGAACGAATGGCCCGAGAGCCGAATCAACCAGATTCTCAGGGCTTACGGCGAGGAGCGCTACAGCGGCGGGATCAGCCGGGAAATCGTTCGCCGCAGACCGCTGGAGACGACCAGCCAGCTGGTTGACGCGATCAAGGCGGGGATGCCGACCGCCGCGAGGTTCGGCAGTGGCCATCCCGCCCGCAGGACCTTTCAGGCCTTGAGAATCGCCGTCAACGGTGAACTCGAAGCAATAGATGCCGCCCTGCCCATCGCCTGGGACAGTCTCGAGATCGGTGGCCGTTTGGCGGCGATCTCTTTTCATTCGCTGGAGGACCGCCGCATCAAGAAGTTTTTCGCGCGCCTCGCCACCGGTTGCAAGTGCCCGCCTGACCTGCCGGTCTGTATTTGCGGTCATGACCCGGAGGCCGAGCTGCTGACCCGCCGCTCGATCACCGCCGATGAATCCGAGCTGGAGAGCAACCCGCGTTCACGTTCAGCGCGACTTCGCGGGGCGCTCAAACTTGCCGATGTGGAAGAAGCTCCCTGATGGCCGCGCCGGCAGTCGCTCCATCGGCCCTTCCGCCTTCGAGGCGGCATTCGGCACCCAGTCGTCGTCGTCGCGCCGCGCCACCGCATCGCAGGCCGTCGCTCAGGCTCGTTCGCGGAACCGCCCACGCAGTGACCCATCTGCCGGAATCGAGCGCGGTGATCGGCATTTCGAGATCCCGTCGGTGGATCGCCGTTGTCGGCATATTGCTGATCGGCATCGTCGCGATCAACGTTCTTACCGTCAGTTATGGATCGATGGCCAGTAACGTCGAGACAGACATCCAGAAGCTCGAAAATCGAAACGCAATCCTCGAATCATCGAAGATCACCGCACTTTCGATGCCCAGGGTGCGAAGTGCGGCGGTCGCGAGCGGAATGGCGGTGCCCGATCCGACGGATATCCGCTACCTGAACTTCAGCGATGGTGACATCGCCGCTGCAGCCGAGCGGCTGGCCGCCGACGGGGGCTGATCGATGACTCCCCGCCTCGAGCGCCGCGTCGGGATCCTCTTCTTCGTATGCGTCCTCCTTCTCTCGGGAATCATGGCCCGTGCCTTCTGGCTGCAGGGGGTCCAGGGATCTTCTTTTGCGTCCCAGGCGACCAGCCAGCAGGAAGACGTGATTGAAGTTCCCGGCCTGCGTGGAGCGATCCTCGACCGCAACGGTCTCGAACTGGCCGGCTCCGAGCCGGGAGCATCGATCTACGCTACGCCGTACCAGATCAAGGACCCACAAGCTGAATCCAAAGCCGTCGCCGAGGCTCTCGGGGCCAACCAGACAGACGTGCTCGAAGCGATCACCCAGCCGGGCGGCTTCTCGTACGTACAGAAGAAGGTTGACCTCGTCCGCGCCCAGAAAGTCGAAAAGCTGGGGCTCGAAGGAATCGGTCAGCATCCCGACACATTAAGAACCCGTCCACAGGGCGACCTCGCCTCGCAGGTGATCGGTGCGGTGAGCGAAGAAGGTCAGGGTCTCTCG
>CALEMO010000192.1 GCA_937910825.1 uncultured Solirubrobacterales bacterium
CGGCACCCTGCTCGATCGCACTCAGGACCTGCGCCTTGACTCCGTCAATCCCTTCCGGGGTAGTCGGCGTCCCTGCGGCCGAAAGCTTCTGGTCCAGGTCAGGCCCGAAATCGCCGTAGGTTCCAGCGGCATAGAGCTTGTGGCAGCTGCCGCAGTTGTCGACGAAGAGTGACTGGCCGTTTTCGAGGTTCGCGGGGACTTCTTCGCGGCCCTGGGATGGGTCAGCGTTGCTCCAGAAAGCCCAAGCGGGAATTACCACCGCGAGCAGTAGGAGCATCAGACCGAAGATTACGAAGGGCTTCTTTTTCATGATTGAAAAGGGTGCGCCGGGCGCCAGTGGATATTACCTCTCACGGCCCACAGGACACATTCTCCTGAGCCCGCAGGCGCCGCATTTTGGCGTCGGACGGCACAGTTCGCGCCCGTGGCGGATCAGATTCATGTGAAATTCGTAGGAATCGCAAGGGTCGACCAGGCCGATCATTTCGTCGTGGGCCTCTTCGAATGATGCGTTCGGCCGGAACAGTCCCAGCCGCCCGCCGATTCGGTAAACGTGCACATCGACTGGAATCTCCGGCCGGTCCCAGGTGAATACCTGGACGCATGCCGCGGTCTTGCGGCCGACGCCGGGCAGCGCCGTCAGGAACTCAATCGCCTGGTCGCGGTCGGCCGTTTCGAGCCAGTCGAGATCCATGTCCTCGCCGATCGCTCTCAGGACCGCCTTGATCCGCGGCGCTTTCTGGTTTGACAGCCCTCCCGGCCGGATCGCCCGCTCGATCTCTTCAACCGGGGCATCCCGAACTTCAGCCCAGTCGTCGAAGCCCCCGGACAGCCGTTCATAGGCCCGGTCGCGGTTGAGGTCGCTTGTCGCCTGGGAAAGGATCGTGCGGACCAGCTCGTCGATCGGCATGCGATGGGGAAGGTTCAGCGGGCGCCCGTACATTTCACGCAGGCGGTCGCGGATCCGCCTGACTCGGGCTTTGCGCGGCCTCGCCCAGTCGGCCCGACTCGGGCCGCTGGCATTGCGGCGGCTCCCTGGTCCCCCGGCCATCAGGCCTGGGCTCTCCAGTGGCCACAGGCGGCGCTGCCCGCCGCGGTGGCCTCGGGCAGGACCTCGGCGATTCGCCGGAAGTCCCAACTCCGCAGGGCCAGGCCAGCGGCCAGAGCCCCCATGAAAGCATCGCCGGCACCCAGCGGACTAGTCACCGCACAATCTTCCGGAGTGAACACCTCTTCTGCGGCGCCCGCCGTGACCACCGGTCCGGCTCCATCGGTGACGACTGCCAGACGGGGACCGGAGGCTGCCAGGATACGAGCCGCATCGAGAGCCTCGCTTTCCCCGGTCATCAAGGCCGCTTCGCCGCGATTGCACTTGATCAGGGCACTGCCTCCGGCCAGTTCGAGACAGAATTCCCGCGCCCGGTCTTCAACTTTCCAGCGGTTCGGACGGTGGTTCGGGTCGAACAGGACCGGTATGCCGTTCTCGTGCGCGATTTCCACCGCATGCCGGGTCACTTCGCGCTCGACTTCTCCGACCATCGTGTTCGATCCGACCACCACCGCGCCGGCTTGATCGATCGCCGGCCCGAGCAGTGGCCGGCAGGCGAGCATCGTGTCGGAGATGTGCTCGCCATAAATCTGGAATGACGGCTCCCCCAGCTCGTCGAAGAGGACGATGCCGAGCGGAGTGTCGATGTCGATGACAGTGGCCAGGCAGTCGGTGGCCACACCTTCAGCCTCGAGACCCTCCCTCAGCCAGGCACCCCAGTGCTCGTCGCCTACTCCACCGGCCATGGACGCAGCCATACCATGCCGGCTGACCGCAACCGCGACGTTCGCGAGTGCGCCTCCCGGATGCGGGACGAAGGATCGGGGAGGCTCACCCGGCGACAGTCTGCCTTCGCAGATGAGGTCAACGATGACTTCTCCGACGCAGAGCACCGGCTGTGATGGAGCTTTCATTTCACAGGGAGCCTAGAGAGGATGAGGATGCCCTTTACAATCTGGAATCTGTGTTTGTGATCATTACCCGGATCGGGGCGTGGCTGCCCCGAGGCTGGGGTGACCTGTTCCTGCAGCTCGCCCTCTACGTGTTTGCCGATACCAGCTACGAGGTTGCTCGTGGCCTTGCTGACGGGCGGGCAAATCAGGCCTTCGCCAATGGCGAGCGCTTGGTCGATATCGAGCGATCCACGGGCACCTTCTTCGAGCCGGCGGCGCAGAGCGCGATCCTGGCCGAGGCCTGGATCGTCGACATCGCCAATGCGATCTACCTGAACAGCCAGTTCACGGTCGCCCTTGCTTTCCTGGTCTGGCTCTACCTCTTTCGCAACGACAGCTACTACTTCTTCCGCAACATGCTTTTCGTCGCGATGGGCCTGGCTCTGGTCGGCTACATCGGATTCCCCACCGCCCCACCGCGGATGTTTCCGGAATACGGGTTTGTCGATACGATCAATGCCCAGTCGAGTCTCAATCATGACTCGGCACTGGCGAAGCTGTTCATCAATCCGTTTGCCGCCGTTCCATCAATGCACGCTGCAGTTTCCCTGATGATCGGAGGAACCGGCTTCGTGGTCTGCCGGAACAAGTTCGCCAAGGCATTCTGGGTCACCTGGCCCTTGATCATCACTTGGGTTGTGGTGGTGACGGCGAACCACTACTGGCTGGACGCCGCTCTCGGCTGGGCTGTGGCCGGGGCGGCTTTCCTGATCGCATCAAGGGTGGTCGCCCAGATCAGGCCCGAAATTTGGGCCTGGAGTCGTGTAGCGGACCAGCAGAGATCGGGCGCCTGACGCCGGAGGGCCTTTGAGCCATCGCAATTCCACCTGGGGTTTCCTGCTCGCACCATTGGTGGTCGCAGCGCTGCTCGGCGTGGTCTACCTGGTCGTCGCGCCGCTCAGCGCAGATCATGCTGCCCAGACTTTCCGCACCGAGCTCTTTGAGACTTCGGGGCCGGCACTCTGGAACAACTACTGGTTCGGCGGTCACTACCTGCCGAGTTACAGCCTGCTCGCACCACCGATCGGCGCCTGGATCGGTTTCCGGTTCATGGGGACGATCGCGGTCATCGGCACGGTCGCGCTGTTCACGCTGATCGTGCGC
This sequence comes from uncultured Solirubrobacterales bacterium, assembly GCA_937910825.1. Taxonomy (GTDB): domain Bacteria; phylum Actinomycetota; class Thermoleophilia; order Solirubrobacterales; family 70-9; genus 67-14. The sequence continues at coordinate 3,106 of CALEMO010000192.1, forward strand.
CGTGAGTGGGGAGAGAAAGCTCAGGCCGGCGCCATATGGTTCGCCTTCGCGGCGACGATCAGCCTCTTTTCCGGGCGCCTGACTTTCGCCCTCGGTA
>CALEMO010000193.1 GCA_937910825.1 uncultured Solirubrobacterales bacterium
CAGCAGGTTCGCCCCCGACGGGTGACCTCCTGGGCTCGACGGCGATCCCATGCGATTAGCCCCCGCCCAGGGGGCTAATCACATGGGATCGCCGCCACCAGGCTTCGCATTGGATCCCGGTCACTCTGGTCGCTAGGCTGCCGGTATGTGCGGTCGATACACACTCACCTCATCCGACCAGCGTCGGCTCGGCAGCCGCTTCCAGATCTCGCTGTACGAAACCGACGATGGCGGGCTGGGGCGCTACAACGTGGCGCCGACCCAGCAAGTCCTGATGGTCAAGGGCGACGCCGAAGCCGACAGCGGACGCAAGGCCGTGCTGGCCCGATGGGGGCTGGTGCCGTTCTGGGCCAAAGACCTCAAGGTCGGCTACAAAATGATCAACGCGCGGTCGGAAGGCCTGATGAAGAGCCGTGCATATGCCCCGCTGGTCAAACAATCTGAAAACCGCTGCCTGATTCTGGCGGATGGTTTCTACGAGTGGATCAAGGCCGAAAAGCCGAAAGAGCCGAAGCAGCCGATGCGATTCACGGTCGACGGTGGGCAGCCTTTCGCTTTTGCCGGCTTGGCGACCACTCGGGAGTGGGAGGGGGAAGAGCTGACCTCCTGCACAATCATCACGACCAGCGCAAATCAGGATGTCGAGCCGGTACACAACCGTATGCCGGTGATCCTGCCGGATGAAGAGGCGGAGGCGGCATGGATGAGCGGCAGTCTCGATCCCGATGAGGCGGTCACCCTTTGCAAGCCGCTGGAGCCCGGCCGGATCGCGGTGACGCCGGCGAACAAGAAGCTGAACAAAGTTGGTGGCTCCAAAGAAGGCCCCGATTTTCTCGTGGCCGACGAAGAACAGGATTCAGCCGGCGGCTGAGCTTATTCGACGTTTCCGGTGCTGCTGGCTTCGGTTTCCGGATTCAGGGTCGGTTCCGGCAAGGGCCATTCGCTCTGACGGGCCATCGCAATCTGTGTGACCGTCGTGCCGTCGATCGTCGCTTCACACTCAAGCCTGGCTTCCGGCCTTTCGCTGGTCTTGAAGATGACTACATAGCCGAGCAGGGCGGCGGAAGGTCCGGTTCCTTTGGGCATGTCCCAGACCCAGCTCTGCACGCGCTCCTGGTAGGCCTTCCAGTCGGCGGTCGTTCGAACGGCCGAGTTCGTATAGCGGTTGATGGCATCCCTGATCGGCAGGCCGAGGATGTCGTTGCCCACCGCGTTGAACCCGACGATCGAGGATTCGGGCACGTCCTGCTTTTGCAGGTCCAGGTCGTTGCTCGGACGCGGCCAGGCGGCCTTGCCGTTGGGGGTCCTTGCGATCTGGGACTCGGGATCAAGAACTACGATCTCGCAGCGGGCCTGGGTCGGCACCCGCTCGCCTTTCGAATCGACCCGCAGGAGTCCGGAGACCCGGAATAAGGCTTCGCCGGCACCGTTCTGGCCGATCGCCGAAAGCGTCGTCCGGTCCATGCTCATCTCTCCCGGGCCGACCCTGGCCCCAGGGAGAGTGTCGATCTGCTCAGTCGTAGTCCAATCGAGCTCGGCCGAAGTGTCACCACCAACGAAGTCGATCGCCAGCACGCCCAGCGTCGCGACCAGCCCGACGAGGACCACGGCGATCGCCCCTCGCGGAACTCGGTCATCTTTTCGTGGTTCTTCATCCATCAGCGGGACAAAGGTTATGGAACCATACGGATCGAATGCTCCACCGATCGAACATTGCCGAGTAGCGCCTTACTTGTCGGTGCTTGGGCCGTTATCCAAAATAAGGATGCATGGCAGACGGCCAGACATATACCCACGCCCGGAGATGCGGACATTTCTCGAGCCGCTTCCTGACGGCGCAGGCCCTGAGCAAAAGGGTCGTGGCAGGAGACACTGCGGCGTTCGCCGAGATGTTCCGGCGCTACCAGGACGAGATCTACAGGTATTGCTTCTCGATAGTCGGCAGCCGAGAGGATGCCGGCGACGCCCTTCAGAATACGATGGTGACAGCGCTGAAGTCGCTGCCTGGGGAAGAGCGCGAGTTGAACTTGAAGCCCTGGTTATTCAGGGTCGCCCACAACCAGAGCGTCGACCTGGTTCGGGCAAAACGCCCGATGGACGAGATCAGCGAGCACGAGTCCCAGTCCCCTTCCGGAGTCGAATCCGAGGTGGTAGCGAGGGAACGTCTGAGGGTAATGCTCACGGACATGGGTCAGTTGTCGGAGCGTGGGCGCGCAGCGCTCGTAATGAGGGAGCTGAATGGGCCTTCTTTAGAAGAAATCGGCATCGCAATCGAAGTGAATTCGGCTGCTGCGAAGCAGTCGGTCTACGAAGCACGATGTGCTTTACGGGAGCAGGCGAAAAGGCACGAAATGGACTGTGAGGTCGTGCGCCAGAAGATTTCCAAAAGGGCGGGATGTGCTTGGCCGGCCGCCATATAAGGGCCCACTTGCGCACCTGCGCTGGCTGAAGGGACTTCAAAGCCGGTATCAACGCAAGAAGTCACGACCTTCAGGCGCTCGTGCCGCCGATTCCAGTGGCGCTGGCCGCCTCGCTTGCCAGACTGGTTGGAGCCTCCGGGGGTGGCAGCGGAGCCGGCCTGGCCGGGGCGCGGGGGCTGGCCGGAGGGAAAGCAACGGTGGCGTCAGGAACCGCCAAGGTGGCGGCGGTCGTCGCAGTAGCGGCAGGGGTTGGGGGCGCAACAGTGGAGTAATCGATAACGGTGGCCCATCGGACCGGCCTGTCCGGTCGGCTCAGCCAGCTGAGACAGCTATACCCCTGAGCGATCGACTCGGTCCAGCCGGTTGGGAGGCCGGTGGCCTGCCGGGCGCCGGCAACCGGCTCATTCGTCCCGGAAAGGCAGGCGGACAGAGGAATTCACGCCGACCAGATCGGCCCGCGAGAACCGCCCGTTGCCGCCTGGCAGGCCTTCTGCCGGTGGACGCCGGCTTCTCCGGGAAAATCTGCGGGCAAGGGCTCGGGCAATCCGGTCGGATCCGTCAAAAAGAATTCCGAATAGGTCCTTACCTGGATTCTCGCGCTACGTTTAGTTGATGAGTCATTGTCAACGACAACGGAGTACTGAGATGAAACGCATCGCAACCGCCGCGCTTCTCGCCTGCATGCTGGCCCTTACCGCGTCACCGGCCGTCGCCTCGCATAAGACCGACCATGTCCCGGGACCGAAGGCAGGCAAGGCAAGCAAAGCCAAGGCATACGGCAAGTACTGCATGGGCCAGAGCAAGAAGCATGTAAAGGGCGAGAAGGGAACTGCCTTCTCCAGGTGCGTCACTGCCATGGCCAAAGTCTCACGCGATGAGACAAAGAAGGGTCAGTCAGCCCCGCGCAGGGCCTGCAAGGATCTCAGCAAGAAGCATGCCAAGGGTGAGAAAGGCACGGCCTTCAGCCGCTGTGTCGTGAACGCCCAGAAGTTGAAGCGCGAGCTTCGCGAGCAGGAGGCGGTAGCCGCGAACGAAGAAGCAGCCGCCTGATTCCGGCTGCCGGAGTTTCCGGTGGGCGGCGACATGCCCGCTCACCCGAACTCGGGTTTCATGCGCCCGGCAGGATTCGAACCTGCGACCTCCTGCTCCGGAGGCGAATCAGGACGATTCTTAGCTTTGGCTCTGAGAGCGGTTTTATCGCTTCACAGAGCCGAAAACAGGGCACTTCTGCTCGACGCGGATACCAGTGGATTCGGTCGGATTCGGTTGGTTATTGGCAGAATCCGGCGATTATGCCAATTGAAACCCAACCGAATCGACCGCGTAGGTGGCGGGTTTATAGTG
>CALEMO010000194.1 GCA_937910825.1 uncultured Solirubrobacterales bacterium
GTGATGGTGGCGCACTTGACGCCGACGCCGTGCTCCTTGATCGCGTAGGCCGCATCCACGGTGATCTGGTCTTTCGTGGCTTCTCTGGCCTCGATCCCCAGGTCGTAGTACTTCAAATCGAGATCGAGATAAGGAAGGATCAGCTGTTCCTTGATGAAGGACCAGATGATCCGAGTCATTTCGTCGCCATCCAGTTCAACTATCGGATTTGCGACTTTGATCTTCGGCAAGGCGGGTTCTCCCGTTCTCATTGAAAAATTCCGAAACTTTCTGCGGCGTTCGATGCTATCGGCAACCCGGATGCCGGGCATCGGTGGGCTGGTCGCTGCCTGTGAGAACATGGATGTGATGTCAGCCACACATCAGGTGTTCAATCAGTCGCAGCCGCTCGAAGACGTAAACCTGTTTGCGCTCGACAAACCGCTTCAGGAGGCGCTGAAGCGCGAAGGCGCTTCCTGGGCAACCGAGCAGGTCTCCGAACTCGGTCAGATCTGCGGCTCCGCTGAAGTCCAGCGCTGGGGCAGGGAAGCGAACGAAAATCCGCCGAAGCTGAAGACACATGACCGCTTCGGCCATCGCATCGACGAAGTCGAATTCCACCCCGCCTGGCACGAATTGATGAAGGTTGGCGTGGAACACGGCGTCCATTCCTTGCCCTGGCAGCAGCCCGGCCCCGGCGCCAACGTCGCGCGGGCTGCGCTTTTCACCCAGCTTTCCCAAGCCGAAGCCGGTGTCGGCTGCCCGATCTCGATGACTTTCTCGGTCATCCCGGCCCTTCGAACCCAGCCCGAACTCGCCGCCGAATGGGAGCCGCGTTTCCTCTCGAGGCAGTACGACGGAGAATCGCGCCCCGCCAAATCCAAGCCTGGCGCCCTTGCCGGCATGGCGATGACCGAAAAGCAGGGTGGCTCGGATGTGCGGGCGAATACGACCAGTGCTGTGCAACTCAACGGCGGTGGACCGGGTGCGGAATACGAGATCACCGGCCACAAGTGGTTCTGCTCGGCACCGATGTGTGACGCGTTCCTCGTACTCGCCCAGACCGACAGCGGAATCTCCTGCTTCCTGATGCCGCGCTTCACTCCCGACGGCGAGCGCAACCGCTTCCACATCCAGAGGCTCAAGGACAAACTCGGCAACCGCTCGAATGCCTCTTCCGAGGTCGAGTTCCGCGGCGCCTGGGCACGACTGGTAGGGGAGGAAGGCCACGGCGTGCGCACGATCATCGAAATGGTCAGCCACACCAGACTCGATTGCGCCATCGGTTCAAGCGCCGGCATGAGAAGTGGGGTCGCCCAGGCGACCTTCTACGCCAGCAACAGGTCTGCCTTCGGCCGCAAGCTGATCGAGCAGCCGCTGATGGCCAACGTTCTGGCCGACCTCTGCGTCGAATCGGAGGCTGCCACCGCCTCGATGATGCGGCTCAACCGCGCCTACGACGAAGCAGCTTCGGGCGACGAATCGGCCCAGTTGCTCAAGCGGATCGCTACACCGGTGCTGAAGTACTGGATCTGCAAGCGCGCTCCCTGGCATGCGGTGGAGTCGCTCGAATGCCTCGGCGGAAACGGCTACGTCGAAGAATCCGGCATGCCGCGCCTGGTGAGGGAAAGCCCGCTGATGTCTATCTGGGAGGGCTCCGGAAACGTGCAGTGCCTCGACGCTCTGCGGGCGATGGTCAAGAGCCCGGCAAGCACCGAGGTGCTGTTCACCGAGATCGGCGAGGCTTCGGGGGCCGATGCACGCTTCGATCGCTACGTCGACCGGCTCAAGACTTCGATCGAAACGTCACCCGAAACACTCGAGGTTCGCGCCCGGCGTGTGGTCGAAGGTCTGGCCCTGGCATTCCAGGGATCTCTGTTGATCAGGCACGGCGATCCAGCGGTCTCCGACGCCTTTTGCGCTTCCCGACTCGACGGCGACTGGGGCGAAGCATTCGGCACCTTGCCGGCCGGCCTTCAGTACGACTCGATCATCGAGCGCAGCACACCCCGCATCTGAGTTTCAAACCCACTGCTCTGCAAGACGCCTGGCCATCGCCTCACTGAGGTCGATCGCGTCGCCGACCGTCTCGAAGTCCACGTTGGCACTGACGTCATTCGGCCAGTGGTAGTTGGCCGGCTGCTTGTGCTCGGTGCAGGAGCAGATGGAGACAACCGGGTAGCCCGCCGCCAGTGGTTCGAGACCGTCGGTCCCGTTGCGGATCCGCAGGTTCGGAAAAAGCTCGACCCCGGTCTCTGCCGCCGTCCTGCCGGCCAGCTCCAGCGCGGCTTCGGGGTACTCGTACATCTTCAGGAAACCCTCTCCGCGCAGGACCGTCAGGTGAGGAGAGCCGACCGTATCCAGGTTGATGAAGAACGTTGATTCCCTGGGCAAGTCGGAAAAATAGCGCTCGCCGAAAGCCTTCATTCCCTCACTGAACGATTCCTCCGCGCCGGCCGAAAGCAGAATTATCCGCAGGTTCGGTGGCGGTTCCGCCTGGAAGCGGCGGGCGAGCTCGAGCAGCGCCACCACCGCCGTACCGTTGTCGTTTGCCCCTGGCACCACCTTGCGCAGACCGATGTCGAGCATCGACATGGTCGAGCCGACCGACAAGGCAGTCGCGATCCGGGCGAGCACCCGGCTTCCTGTGAGCGCCGCGAGCAGGGCCGCGACCGGGCCTCCGATCACCGGCGCCATCAGCATCGGACTCGTATCCAGCTTGCGGAAGATGCCGGTGCGGGCCACGAGTTTCGGGATGCCCGGGTGAAATACGAGGCCGGCGTGGGCGGCGTCGTGGTGGCTCACCAAAACGACAGTGCGCTCAGCGTCGCGATCTCCCAGCTCGCAGATCACGTTCGAGGTCTCGGACTTTGGCAGCAGGCGACGCATCGGTCGTGAGCGCGGCGGGAAATCGGTGGCGATCGTCGCCGCTCCGAAGACGCCGAGTAGAGCACCCGCAAGACGCCGCCCACAAAGTGTCGCCAGACCGCCAAGCGCACCGGCTACCGTCCCTATGCCAATCGGCCACCAGTAGGTGCCATGCGCCGGCTCAAGCTCGATCCTGGCTGCCACCCCGACTTCTTCAAGCCGGGAAACGATCCATTCGGCCGCTTCCAGCTCGCCGGGAGATGCCGACGGACGCTCGATCGTCTCGAATTCTTCGAGATCTCCCCGCAACTGTTCCGCAACCGTTTTCATGCCGCGACAAGTTACCTAGCTGCCGGACGAGCGGCGTAGCGACCGGCTGCCCGGCCCAGTTCCGTACGATGGAGTCATGTTCGGTGGCGGCAGATCATTCACCCTCTTCCGAGTACGGGGAATCCGTATCTCGGTCGACTGGTCCTGGTTCATCGTGCTTTTTCTGGTCATCTTCTGGCTGTCGGACTTCTATGGGACGCTGCTTGACCAGCCGAGCGGGTCAACCGAGCCCTACCTGCTCGCGGTTGCCAGCGCGGCCGGATTCTTCGGATCGATCGTTCTCCACGAGCTGGGTCACGCGTTCGTGGCCCTCCGGAACGGCATAGGCATCAAACAGATTTCGCTCTGGATCTTTGGCGGGGTGGCCCAGATGGACCGCGAGTCGGACAGCCCCGGCACGGAATTCAAGGTTGCGGCCGGTGGCCCGGTCGTGACACTTCTGATCGCGGTCGTTCTGGTTGCGGTTGGTCTGCTCACCGTCGGCTGGTCGAGTTTTCGGGAAGCACTGGAGATGAACATCAATGCCGGAACCCCCGGCATCACGGCGATGATCGCCTGGCTTGCCGCGGTGAACGTGATCGTGCTCGTCTTCAACCTCCTGCCCGCTTTCCCCATGGACGGCGGACGCATCGTGCGGGCCATCGCCTGGAAAGTGACCGGAAAGCGAAGCTCGGCGACCAGGTTCGCGGCGGGCCTCGGTCGCATCTTCGGCTATATCTTCATCGGACTCGGCGTGCTCTGGGCGATCAGCGGCAACGTATTCAGCGGCGTGTGGCTGGCGTTGATCGGCGTATTGATCACCGGATCGGCCCGTGCTGCCGGCCAGCAGACGAACGTCTCCAGCAGGCTTGAGGACGTAAAGGTGAGCGACGTCATGGATGAACATCCGGTCGCGATCCCCGCGTCGACACCAGTTGAAACGGCGCTGGAGAAGTATTTCCTCAAGTATCAATGGTCGTGGTTCCCGGTCGTGGATTCAGACGAGCGCTTTGTCGGTGTCGTGATCCGGGACCGCCTGGATGAGGTGCCAGCGACCGAACGTGGAGTATCAAGCGTCTCGTCCTATCTGGAGAGCAACAGCCCGGGTTTCCACATAAGCCAGGAGGCA
>CALEMO010000195.1 GCA_937910825.1 uncultured Solirubrobacterales bacterium
CACCCGGAATGTAGGCGGTGACTTCCATGCCGTGGGCGAGACGGACTCGGGCGATCTTGCGAAGAGCCGAGTTCGGCTTCTTCGGGGTGACTGTTGCAACACGGGTACAGACGCCGCGCCTCTGGGGAGCGGAGACTTTCTTCTTGTTGCCCTGCCCCGACTTGAGACCCGGGGTGGTCACCTTCTTCTTCGGCCGTTTACGGCCTTTGCGCACGAGTTGATTGGTATTAGGCACGGCGGGGGATACTACAGGTCTTTCAGGGTGAGCGTTGGCAAGATGAGGCCGTAGCATTGCGCCATGGACCAACTTCCGATCCTGGCGGTCGACATTGACGGGGTAATCAGCCTCTTCGGCTTTGAAGACGCGCCTTCCGGGCCGGGTTTCCGGTTCGAGTTGATCGACGGCACGCCGCACTGCATTTCGGTGGCGGCCGGTGAGCGATTGCGTCGCCTGCAGGAGAGCTTCGAACTGGTCTGGGCCACCGGCTGGCAGGACCGGGCAAACGACCACCTGCCGACGATCATCGGGATCGGGCCGCTTGAGGTGATCGAGTTCGACCGGGAGGGTCCGCCGCCGTCCCGGTTTGCCGCGGCCCACTGGAAGCTCGCACCGCTTGACAGCTTCGCCGGAGGTCGGGAAATGGCCTGGATCGACGATTCATTCGACCAGAGCTGCTTTGAGTGGGCGATTCGGCGTGAGGCGGATGGCGTGGCGACGCTTCTGGTGCCTACTGAACCGGCCCGGGGACTCGAGGAGGCGCACGTTGATGCCCTCGAAACTTGGGCTTCGGACCTGGCGGCCAGCTAAACTCGTAGAGGTGGAAGGGATATGGCCGATGTTTTTCCTGCTCGTGGTGCTCAAGGTTCCGATCCTGGGCACCATCTACCTGCTCTGGTGGGCTGCGCAGCCGGCTCCCGATCAGTTCAGCGAGGAAGACGGCGCAGACGACCCTGGGCGCCGCCGGCCGCGCCCGAAGTTCCCTCGGGGTCCTCGCCGCGACCCGCATGGCGATGGGGCCAAGCCATTACCTTCAGGTGCCACCCACGGCGGACGGATCCGTCAGGCGGATCCGGCCCGCGCCCTGGATCGCTCGCGTTCGCGCGAGATAGTACGTAAATAAGGATCGAAGTCGACCTGGATCGTATGGCGCTTCGAGCTGACGTAGCGCCGCTTCATGGCTGACTGCTCCTTTGCGATATCCCGGGCCATCGCTGCGCGGCCGGGCAGGCGTGCGTCTCCACGGATCAGGTCGGTCACCCATTCCGACTGGGCCTCGGAAAGAGGCATGATCGCTCCCAGTGGCTGAACCAGCCCGATGAAGTAGAGGCCCGGGTGGTCGATCGATGCCACCCGGTGATAGAGGTCGACCTGATTGTCCTGGGCGTTGACCACCGTCTTGTCAAAAAACGGGAAGGTGATGCGGTATCCGGTGCAGTAGATGATCACGTCGATCTGCTCGTGGCTGCCGTCCGTAAAGACAACCGAATCGCCTTCGAGTCGTTCGATGTTGGGCTTTACCGTGATGTCACCGTGGCCGAGCCGACCGAGAAGTTCATCCGAGACGGTGGGATGGGCATGGAGCGGCTCATGGTCGGGCTTCGGCAGGCCGTAATCCTCGGGTTTTCCTACCGAAAGTCGGAGCGCGGTCTTAAGGAACTTGCTCTGCACCGAAAGCGGGGCGCGGGCCATCGGTCCGGTTGTCGCCTTGTCGCTGGGGACTCCGCCGAGGTACTTGGGCACGATCCAGGCCCCGCGCCGCATCGCGAGGAACGTCCTGTCCGCAGTCCTTGAGGATTCGACCGAGATGTCGGTGGCCGAATTGCCGATGCCGAGCACGAGCACTCTCTTGCCATCAAACATTTCCGGGGTCCGATAGTCGTGAGCGTGCATCTGAAGGCCTTCGAAACTGTCCGATCCGGGAAAGGCGGGCTCGGGCCAGCGTGCGTCCCAATGGTGCCCGTTACAGACCATGACGTCGGTGAACTTCTCAATTCGTTCGCCGACTTCGTCTGAGATCCGGACCTGCCAGGCGCCTCCTTGAACGCAATCCACTTTCAGGACTTCGGTATTGAAACTGATGCGCTCCCCCAGACCAAAGTGATCGACGTAGCGGTCGAAGTACTCGGCGATCTGGAAGTGGTCCGGATAGTCCGGGTAGTCCTCGGGCATCGGATATTTCGCGTAACACATCATCTGCCGGGAAGTGTTGATGTGGAGCGACTTGTAAGCAGCCGACATGCCGTTGTCGTTTTCGTAGCGCCAGTTGCCGCCGACCCTCGAACCCTTCTCGTAGCACTCGAACTCGAGACCCTTCTCAAGCAGGTTCTGACAGGCAGTAATGCCGGACGAACCGGCGCCGATTACGCAGACTCGAGGCCGTTCACTGCTCATCTGTAAGTCCCCTGATCAGACATGGATGGCAGTCTAAAGCTTTGCCAGTCAAGCGACTTAAACCCGATCGCAGTCGCCTGCAATAAAAAGGCCCGCCGTGTGGCGGGCCTTTTTATTGAGGCTTATCGGCCTTAGTTTTCTGCGGTCGCGTCGATTTCCTGGCTGATCTCGTCGAGCTCCTCGGCGAACGAATCGCCGAAGCCGTCAGCTCCGCCCTTGCCTTCCCCGTTCGAGCCCGATCCGAGCTCATCTTCTTCGAGCAGGACCGTTTCTTCGGCCGGAGCAAAAGGCTCCGCCGGTTCGACGGTGAGCGAGCGGTAACGCTTGAGCCCGGTTGCAGCCGGGATCAGCTTGCCGATGATGACGTTCTCCTTGAGCCCGACCAGCCGGTCGCGCTTGCCTTCGAGCGCCGCATCGGTCAGGACCTTGGTGGTCTCCTGGAAGGAGGCCGCCGAGAGGAATGATTTGGTCGCAAGCGAGGCCTTGGTGATGCCAAGAATCCGCTGCTTGGACTTGGCTGCGGTTCCGCCATCGGCCTTGACCTGCTTGTTGATCTCCTTGAGCTCATAGCGATCTTCGAGCTGGCCGGGAAGAAGATCGGTCGAACCCTTGGTTTCGACTTCATCCTTCTTCATCATCTGGCGCACGATGATCTCGATGTGCTTGTCGTCAATCTCCACGCCCTGAGCCGTGTAGACCCGCTGGACTTCGGCCACCAGGTACTGCTCGATCGCGGTACGTCCGCGGATCGCCAGTACGTCGGCCGGGAACAGCGAGCCTTCGTTGAGCTGATGTCCCACTTCGACCTTGTCGCCGGTCTTGACCAGAAGCCTGGTACGAGGCGGGAAGGAGTAGGTGCTCTCCTCGCCGTTGGCTTCCACGACGGTGATCGACGCGGACTTTTCCGACTGCTCGGCGAGGACCTTGCCGGCAACCTCGGACATCTGCGCGAGGCCCTTCGGTTTGCGGGCCTCGAACAGCTCGACCACCCTGGGCAGACCCTGGGTGATGTCCTGTCCGGCGACACCGCCGGTGTGGAAGGTACGCATGGTGAGCTGGGTTCCCGGCTCGCCAATCGACTGGGCGGCAACCGTTCCGACCGAATCGCCGATCTCAACCAACGAGCCGGTCGCCGGTGCCACGCCGTAACAGGAGCGGCAGACTCCACGCTCGGCCTCGCACTTGAAGGCCGAGCGAACCGGTACTGCGGCTGACTCGTCGCCTTCGTAAGCCTCTGCGATTTCAGCCAGCTCCACCTTGGTGATCAGCTGATTGCGCTTGAGCAGCTGGCGGCCACGCTTGGTCGCGAACTTCTTGGCGGCAAGGCGTCCCAACAGGTTGGTGTTGGTTTCCTCTGCTGCGTCGATCACCGGCATCTCGATGAAATCCTTCGTCTTGCAGTCCTCGGTCCGGACGATTACGTCCTGGGCCACGTCCACGAGACGACGAGTGAGGTAACCGGAGTCGGCGGTACGCAGAGCCGTATCGGCGAGTCCCTTGCGGGCACCGTGGGTCGAGATGAAGTACTCACCGACCGACAGGCCTTCGATGAAGTTGGACTTGATCGGACGCTCGATGATTTCGCCCTTTGGATTGGCCATCAGACCGCGCATGCCGGCCAGCTGACGAATCTGCTTGAACGAACCACGAGCGCCAGAGTTGGCCATCATGAAGATCGGGTTCAGCTGGCGGAGGTTGTCCTCCATCGCCTGACCGACTTCTTCAGTGGCCTGGTTCCACTTGTCCGTAACCTGCTTGTGCCGCTCTTCGGCTGTATGCCAGCCTTCGTCGAACTCGGCCTGGATCTGTGCGGTCTCGGCGTCGAAACGCTTGAGGATCTCCTCTTTCTCCGGTGGCGGCACGACGTTGTTCTTGCTGACCGTGATGCCGGCCCTCGAAGCAAAGCGGAAGCCGAGGTCCTTGAATGCATCGAGAACCTGCGAGATCGCCGGTGCTCCGTAGGACTCGACCAGCCAGCCGACCATGTCGTTGATGTCGCGCTTTTTCAGCGACTCGTTGACGAAGGTGTACTGCTCCGGATCGAATTCGTCTTCGAGCGCTACCTTCAGCGCCCGCAGGATCGAATCGTTGAAGATAATCCGGCCGACCGTGGTCAGGAAGTGTCCGCCCGACTCACCACGCCACTCGGCGTAGTCCTGCAGCTTGACCACACCGTTCTCATAGGCCAGTTCGGCCTCCTGAGCGGTACGGAATGCATGCGGCCGCTTCTCCAGCTTGGTGCGGTCTAACTCTTTGACGTCCTCACCCGAATAGGTGAGGTAGTAGAGACCCAGCACCATGTCCTGTGTCGGGGTCGCCAGCGGCGCTCCGTGAGCGGGCGAGAGGATGTTGTTGGCGGAGAGCATCAGCACGCGCGCCTCGGCCTGTGCTTCAGCCGAAAGCGGAACGTGGACGGCCATCTGGTCACCGTCGAAGTCGGCGTTAAAGGCCGAGCAGACGAGCGGGTGGACCTGGATTGCCTTGCCTTCGACCAGGATCGGTTCGAAAGCCTGGATGCCGAGACGATGCAGCGTCGGGGCGCGGTTCAGCAGGACCGGATGTTCCTCGATCACTTCTTCGAGAACGTCCCAGACCTCGGGAACCATCGACTCGACCATCTTCTTGGCGGCCTTGATGTTCTGGACGGCCTTGCGCTCGACCAGCTGGGCCATGATGAATGGCTTGAACAGCTCGAGCGCCATCAGCTTCGGCAGGCCGCACTGATGCAGCTTCAGCGAAGGACCGGCGACGATGACTGAACGTCCGGAGTAATCAACGCGCTTGCCGAGCAGGTTCTGGCGGAAACGCCCCTGCTT
>CALEMO010000196.1 GCA_937910825.1 uncultured Solirubrobacterales bacterium
TCCGATCACCGTCGTATGCAGGGCCTTGTACATGTTGGCCTTGGGCATGGCGACGTAGTCCTTGAAGCGCCCTGGCAGGGGCTTCCAGAGGGAATGAATAACTCCAATCGCGCCGTAGCAGTCCTTGACCGAACCTACGATCACCCTCATGGCGGTCAGGTCGAAAATCTCGTTGAATTCGCGACCCTTCTTGGTCATCTTCGTATATATGGAATAGAAATGCTTGGCCCGCCCGGCGATCTCGGCGTCGATCCCGACCTTCTCCAGCTCGGCCGCCAGGAAGCCGCCGGCTTCTTCGACGAAGCTCTCCCGCTCGGCCCGCTGCTGGGCGACCAGATGCTTGATTTCCGAATACTTGCGCGGGTGCAGGGTGGCGAATGCGAGGTCCTCCAGCTCCCACTTGATCGCGTGGATGCCGAGCCGATGGGCGAGCGGCGCGTAAATCTCCAGGGTCTCTCTGGACTTTACAATCTGCTTCTGCTTCGACAGCGAGCTCAGGGTGCGCATGTTGTGAAGCCGGTCCGCGAGCTTGATCAGAATGACCCGCACGTCCTGAGCCATCGCGACCATCATCTTGCGGTAGTTCTCGGCCTGGCGCTCATCCCTGCTTTCGAAGGTGATCTCGGTCAGCTTGGTGACGCCGTCGACCAGCTTCGCCACGTCGCCGCCGAAAGTTCCCTCGATTTCGTCGAGGCTGGCCGAAGTATCTTCGACCGTATCGTGGAGCAGCGCCGCACAGAGGGTGTCCGTATCAAAGCTCATGCCGACGCAGATCCGGGCGACACCAACAGGATGGGTGATGAATTCCTGACCTGACTGGCGCTTCTGGTCAGCGTGATGGCGACAGGCGAATACGAAAGCCGATGCCACTTCAGTCCGGTCGACCAACTGCCGGGAAGAGCCCCCCGAGGCGATCCCCTGGGACTCGAAGTCTTCGACTACGGCCAGAAGGTCATCGAGCAGGGACCGCTCCCTCGCAGACAATTCCGAGGTCATACCGTTGATCAGTTGGTCGGTTTCTTCAAGCGTTTGAGAAATTCGCTTTGCTCCTTGCCGCGCTTGCTTTCACAGTCGAAAGTGGGGGAATCCTCAAGATTCACCTTCTCTGAGGATACGACCCTGAGGCCGTGGGCATCACCCTTGCCATCGAGCTGAATGAGAGATACCTCCTGCAGTACCCGGATCAGCAGCGCAGCGCGCTCGGGTGCGCGGGGCGATCGCTCTCCTCCGGACAGCACTGATCTGGCCGACTCACCACTGAGCCCAACCGCATCACTGCCGCCGGCTTCACCGCGTCCTGCGGCTTCCTTGCGCTCAGCGTCGAGCAGCTGCCGAAACAGGTCCCTCAGCTCCGAAGTCATTTCGTAGCGATGACT
>CALEMO010000197.1 GCA_937910825.1 uncultured Solirubrobacterales bacterium
GAGGAGAGCGCCCGCCAGGCCGTCGAGGCCGACGTACACGTGGTCGGGGTCAGCACTCTCGCCGCCGGACACTTGACCCTGGTGCCGGCCCTGCGCAAGGCACTTGATGACGCCGACCGGCCGGACATTGCGATCGTCGTCGGCGGAGTGATCCCCCCGGTCGATTTCGAGCCACTGAAAGAGCTCGGCGCCGACCTGATCTTTCCGCCCGGCACCGTGATCGGTGAAGCCGCTGGCGAGCTGCTCGGGCTGTTGATCGGCAAGCTCGACCTGGATATCGAAACGCCGGCCTGATGTCCGGGCGCTCAACGCTTACGGAGCTGACTGACGGGGTGACCGGAGGTGACCGCGGGGCACTTTCCCGGGCGATCACCTTGGCCGAGTCGAGACTGCCCGAAGATCAGGAACTGGCGCAACAGCTGATTGCCGAGATCCTTCCGCGAACCGGAAAGGCCCGCCGGGTCGGCATCACCGGTGTGCCCGGAGCCGGCAAGTCCACGGTGATCGAAACGCTCGGCCTCTGGCTGATCGAGCAGGGCCACAAGGTCGCGGTGCTGGTGATCGACCCGTCGAGCTCGCGCACCGGTGGATCGATCCTCGGCGATAAGACCCGCATGCAGGGACTGAGTGTCAGTCCGGGTGCTTACATCCGGCCTTCTCCTTCGGGTGGCGTGCTCGGCGGCGTTGCCCGCAAGACCCGCGAGGCGATGCTGCTCTGTGAAGCCGCCGGTTTCGACGTGGTGCTGGTCGAGTCGGTAGGGGTCGGCCAGTCGGAAGCGGAGCTGGCCGAACTGGTTGACAGCCTCTGCCTGCTGCTGGTACCCGGAGCGGGTGACGAACTCCAGGGCATTAAACGGGGAATCATGGAAACTGCGGACCTGATCGTGGTCAACAAAGCCGACGGCGACCGCATCCCCCTGGCCAAGCGTGCCCGCGGCGACTATCGCCACGCGCTGCGTATGCTGCCACCTTCGACCGAAGGCTGGGAGACGCCGGTGCTGATCGCTTCGGCAGAGGAGAAGACCGGACTGGCCGAGATCTGGGAAACGATCGAAGCCCACCGTGCGCTGCTCCAGGAATCGGGGTTGCTGAAAGAGCGCCGGATGCGCCAGCAGCAGCGCTGGCTGGCATCGATGATCGAAGAAGCTGTGCTCACCGATTTTTACCGCCGTGAAGGTGTTTCGCAGGCGATTGCGGCGGCGGAAAAGCAGGTATCCGAAGAAAAGTCGACGGTCCCACAAGCGGCGCTGGACGTGATCAAGGCGGCCCGGATTGATCCGGATCAGGCGAACTCTTGTTAAGGCATGCCTCAAATTTGATTTACTCTAGGTATGAAAGAACGTGGTCCCTGTGACCTCGACCAGACATCCGGAAAGCGGGACAGCAAGAAGTCGCTGACCCGGCGCTCGCTTCTGCGCAAGGCAGGAACGACCGCCGCAGGTGGGGCCGCCGGGGCTATTCTCGGGACCAGCCTGGCTTCGGCGCAGACGGGCGCTACCCACATGAACCACGGTGGCGGAGCGACCTTTCGCCTCGGTGGCACGGTCGACTACGCGGCGAACGGCCTCGACCCGACCGTCTTCCTCCGGCAGTTCGACTGGGGCCGCACCAGCCGGTTGCCCAACGGCCAGACCCTGCGCGAGTGGGACATAAGCGCGCTCGACCGGGAAATCGAGGTCGCGCCCGGAGTCTCCTTCCCGGCTTGGACATTCAACGGCTCCGTGCCCGGCCCGACCCTGCGTGCAAAGCAGGGCGAGCGGCTGCGGCTCAATTTCGGCAACGGCTCAGCTCACGCTCACACGATGCATTTCCACGGCATCCATGCGGCCAACATGGATGGCGTGCCCGGGCAGGGTGCAGGCCTGATCATGCCGGGAGAAAGCACGGTCTACGAATTCGAGGCCGAACCGTTCGGCCTTCACATTTTCCACTGCCATGCCGAGCCGTTGGCGGAGCACATCGCCCGTGGCATGTACGGAACATTCATCATCGACCCGGCCGAAGGGCGGCCCCGGGCCGATGAGATGGTCATGGTCCAGGCCGGCTACAACACGAACTTCGACGGCCAGGGCAATCAGCTCTACTTCGTCAACGGCGTTCCTTTCGCTTACATGCACGAGCCGATCAAGATCAAGCGGGACAAGCTGGTCAGGATCTACCTGACCAACCTGCTCGAATACGATCCGATCAACTCCTTCCACCTCCACGGGAACTTCTTCGACTACTTCCCGACCGGCACCCGGCTGGAGTCGTCGGAGTTCACGGATACGATCAGCCAGGTCCAGGGACAGCGTGGCATCCTCGAGATGAAGTTTCCGCACCGCGGCAAGTTCATGTTCCACGCCCACAAGACTGAATTCGCCGAACTCGGCTGGATGGGCTTCTTCGAGGTGGAGGATTGAGCCGCTTCCAGAAAGCGCCTGTCTGGGCACTCGCCCTCGGTGTACTGGCGATCGTAGCGATCGTCCTGTTCGGTCTCGGCAAGCTCGCGGGTGAGACCCTCCCGGAGAGGAACGGACCCCCGGTCGAAGCCCTCCGGGTGGAAAAGACCGTCCTGGAGCCGGGCCAGATCGATCTGACCCTGAGAAACGCCGGACCGGACGAAGTCACCGTCGCCCAGGTGATCGTCAACGACAGCTATTCGAACTTCTCCGGCGGCGAGCAGCCGATCCCGCGGCTCGCCACGGAAACCCTCGACATCGACTATCCGTGGATCGGCGGCAACCCCTATGAAATCGGGCTGCTCACATCCACTGGCGTCGTCATCCCGCATACGATCGACGCTGCCGTCGAGACGCCGAAGGCGGATGGCGGCTTCCTGCTCTCGATGATCCTGATCGGGGTCTACGTCGGCTTCATCCCGGTGACACTCGGCATGCTGGCCTTGCCGGTGCTGAGGCGCGGCGGCCGGCGCTGGACCTCCTCACTGATCGCGTTCACCGTAGGGCTGCTCGCCTTTCTGGCGATCGACGGTGGGCTCGAAGCACTCAATCTGGCAGCGGGGGGCTCCGGGGTCTTCGGCGGCGGCGCACTGGTATTCCTCGGCGCGGGCCTCGCATTCCTCGGTCTTTCGGGGTTGGATTCATGGCTCAAGGCGCGGCGAAAGCGGTCCCGGGACTCTGGGGCATCCGCCTGGAGCCTGGCGACGATGGTCGCGATCGGCATCGGTCTTCACAACCTCGGCGAGGGGCTGGCGATCGGCTCGGCCTACGCGGTTGGCGAGCTGGCTCTTGGAGCCTTCCTGATCGTCGGCTTCGCGGTCCACAACACCACCGAGGGACTGGCAATCGTTTCTCCGCTTGCCGAAGAGAAAGTTCGGCCGTGGCGCCTGCTCGGCCTCGGCCTGATCGCCGGTGGGCCGGCCGCCTTCGGGGCCCTGATCGGTGGCTCGGTCACCAGTGAAGAGCTGGCGGCGGGTCTGATCGGATTCGGCGTCGGGGCGATAGCCCAGGTGATCGTGCAGCTTTCACCGGCGATGAAGGACGCTGCCGGCAAGCTGCTGAATCCGGCGAACGCCGTCGCGATGATGGCCGGTGTCCTGGTGCTCTACCTGACCGGCCTGCTGGTAACTCTCTGAGGGCCCAGCGAAACCGGCTGGTCTTCAGTCGCCGGAGTCCGGGCGGATCGCCAGATATCTGAAGCTCTGCCAGCTCGGACCGGCCAGCTCGTCGGGCAATACGTCGAGGACCCTGAGCCCACCGGTGGTCAGCAGGGCTTCCACATCCTTTCGCGGCGTTCCGTACATCTCCATGACTGGTTCGCCTCCCAGCAGGCTCCGACGCACCTTTCTCATCGTGCGGCCGGCAGCCCCGCGCAGGCGCTTGAGGGCGGTGGTCCGGTGGGTCGGCAGCTGGAAGAAAACTACGCCCCCCGGCCTGACCAGACGGCAAAACTCAGCTATGTAGGACCTTGAGAATTCCGGCCTCATGTGCTGGAGGGTGATCAAGGAGAAAACCAGGTCGAAACTTTCGTCTTCGAAAATGCTGAGGTCGGCTTTGGTATTCAGGTGATACCTCAGTCTTGATTCGTCGACCCCCGTTGGCTGACGGGCGAGTGCCTTGGCTCCTTCGATCATCGGCTCGGAGATGTCAACGCCGTCGACGGTCTCATAATGGGCCGCAAGCGCCTGGCTCAGACGGCCGAGGCCGCAACCGAAGTCGAGTGCGCGCGCTGCGCCCGAGGGGGCACCGTGGCGTTCAAGGACCGCCATCACCTCGGAGATCTCTGTATCTCCGGTCGCGAAGAATTCCCCTTCATCCCATTCGATGCGCCCGCGGCCGGTGTAGATCGCCCACATCGGGTTCTCGGCGCCGAAAGTTTCCCAGTTCTGGCGAAGGTCATCAAGCTGCATCGTCAGGGCAGGCTATATGTATAGGGCCGGTCGCCGGGCGCCACGCGGGGCCGGTCTGCGAATAGTCTGCGCCCCATGATCGGTCCCACGGGTGAAGAGATCAGAGTGCTGGCCTGTCTCATCGAGAAACAGCGGACCACCCCCGAACCTCCCGTGACACCGCCGGTTGAGACTCCGCCGACCCCGCCCATGGGGCCAGGCGTTCCGCTCGGCAAAACCCTCGGCTAGGCCGCGCGCTTCAGTCCAGGATGACGACACGCATGGCGTCGGCCAGGGTCAGGCCGAGAACATGGTTTTTTTCGAGGATCCTGACTGATACCGGTCCGTCAAAAGGCTGCCGCTCGACCATTTCAATCTCGTGGCCGACCGAGATCCCGGTCAGGGTCAGGTAGGCCAGCATCTCGGAATTCGAGTCCGAAACACGTACGAATGTCGCCCGCTCTCCAGGATTCATCGTGGCCAGTGGACGGGTCTCGGTTTCTTCCAGATGCAGGTCGCGGTCTGGAATCGGGTCACCGTGCGGGTCGAATGACGGGTCGCCTAGTTTGAGCGAGATCAACTCGGTCAGGTCTTCGGAGAGTGCATGTTCGAGCACCTCGGCCTCGTCGTGGACGCGTTCCCAGGGAACCTCAAGTACCTCTGACAGAAAAAGCTCGAGAAGACGGTGTCGGCGAATGACCCCGAGGGCGACTCTGGCGCCGTCATCGGTCAGGCGGACCCCGTGGTAAGGAACGCGCTCGACGAGCCCGGCTTCGTCAAGTTTCTTGATCATCGCCGAAACCGATCCGGCTTTGACCCCCAGCTTGCCGGCAAGGTCGTTGGTTGAAGCGGTTTCTGATCCCCAGCCGGTCAGCGAAAAGATCGCCTTGGTGTAGTCCTCGACCGCGGGTGTGGGAAGGGAGGTCGTATCAGTCATGACTTTGAGCCTAGCCTAAACCATGCCTGCGGCGGCAACGAGCCTTTTGCATGAAAGCTCGACCCCGGCCGCCATGACGTCGAGGTCGAGCACAAGTTCCGGGTCGGCGCAGAAGCCGAAACAGAGCCGGT
>CALEMO010000198.1 GCA_937910825.1 uncultured Solirubrobacterales bacterium
GGCGTATTCACCCACCGGGGTCGCCACCACCGTTTCACCCGCCCCCCGCTTCAGGTCTGGGCCGAGACGATTCAGCGGTCGGCTTCCTGCCAGTCGCATGCCCATCCCCTGAGAGCATGGATCGCCGGACCGAGAGCTTCGCCCTTTTCGGTGAGCTCATAGGTCACCTTCACGGGAAGTCCGCCTTCAACCGTGCGATTCATCAATCCGGCTGCCTCAAGCTCACGCAGGCGCTGCGAAAGCAAACGGTCGGAAAGTCCGGGTACAGCGCGTTTCAGTTCCGCGTAGCGCAGAGGACCGTGCGAGAGAGCCCAGATAATCGCTCCGCTCCAGCGCTTGCCGATCAACTCGATCGCCGCGTGGAAGTGCGGGCAAACCTCCGTGAGGGCCGGCTGCGTCAGGCTCTCGCTCACCTGTTCAGGATTGACTGTAGTGCCGCTCACCGTGTACTGAGCTTACAAAACGGGTCGGTCCGGCCCGATTTCACCGGGCGCAGGGACCGGCATCTACCTCCCCCGAGGCAGAATCGGCAATTCTTTTGACCACGCCGTTCGGCACCGCCAGACCGCCCGGGGGACCTTCGGTGGTCGCGGCGAAGACTGTTCCAAGCACACGACCGGCGGAATCGAACAGCGGGCCGCCCGAATTGCCGTGCTGGACCTGTCCTCTCAGGGTCAGCATCTTTCTCTCGAATGGTCCGCTGCCATACGCGTCCTCGCCGAGAACCCGCTGGACCTTGCCGGCCCTGGCGGCCGCGATGCTGAGCGGTCCGTCGTTGGGATAGCCGACCACAGCCGCCGAGGCATCATTTGCCACGTTTCCACGGGTAACGAGCGGGCTTTCGTTGATCGGGGCCTGAAGCACAGCGATGTCGTTTCGGGGCTTGAAAGCCACTGGCGTCGCATCGACCAGTTCGCCGTCGAAGGTCTCGACGGTCGTATCAACCTGGCCAGCCACCACATGCGCGTTGGTCACGACCAGGCCCGGAGCGATCACCCAGCCTGAGCCCATCACCCCAACCCCACATGCAGTACCGGAAACCTTGACCACCGAAGTGCTGGCGGTGCGCACCGCCTGGGCGCTGCCGGCCCCCGAACCTGGTGCTGCGATCTGCCCGGGGGACCGGGCGATCCTCGGCACGGGATCGATCCGGTGGAGTGCCTGGATCAGCGGGCCTGAAGGCGGCAGCACATCG
Source organism: uncultured Solirubrobacterales bacterium (assembly GCA_937910825.1). Taxonomy (GTDB): domain Bacteria; phylum Actinomycetota; class Thermoleophilia; order Solirubrobacterales; family 70-9; genus 67-14. Next base: position 1,196 of record CALEMO010000198.1, read on the forward strand.
TTTATCCCGCCGAGAAGGATTGACTTCTGGGCGTCCCGGCGAAGGCCGTCCGCCCCGGGCGTATAGAGGGCCACTGCGCCCAGGACCCAGACGATCCCCAACGCCACGACCGAGATCAGAAGGGCGCCACCGATGCCGTCGATCGCCTGCCAGAAAGGCCCGCGCACAGCCGCCGTGCGGATGCGCTCACCGGCGGAAATCGCAAGGGACAAAGTGAGCGACCCGACCACGATCGCCCCGAGCAGGGCAACCATCGGCGCATAGGCAGAATTTGAGCCGCCATCGAGAATGACCGGGGCCAGCCGCGACCCGAGGACCGCTCCGATGGCGAGGCCGCCAAGTCCCAGCGCACCGACGATCAAGCCCTGCCGAAAGCCCCAGAGGGCAAGGATGAAGATAAATGCGGCTATTCCCCAGTCGATCGGAGTCATGTACGAAATCTAACCACCCGCCTGCCCCGGTAGATTTCATGCGGTATGAACAGGCCCCCATCAAGGCGTGAACGCCAGCAGCGTCTGAGGACCAGGGCCTTGCCCCTGATCAGCATCGCTTTCGTGGCTTTCGTGCTCGGAACGATCCAAGGCTGCCCCGGCAAGCCGAACCGCGACGCGGCCGAGCGCTACGTCAACGCCTGGCAGGATCATGACTACGCGGCAATGCACGCTGAACTCAGCCCGGAATCGCAGCAGACCATCCCGCTCGAGCAATTCGAGCAGAGCTATACAGAGGCTGAGGCGATAGCGACCCTCAAGTCAATCGAGTCCACCGAGGCCGAAGGCGATGAAACGGTGGCCCGGATCCTGGTCACCGCCCGCACTCTGGCTTTCGGCGAAGTCAGGCACCCACTGAAAGTGACTTTTGACGCTGACGGGATCGCCTGGCACACCAGCCTGCTTTTCCCCGGACTCACGGGAGACGAGGAGCTCACACGGACCACCAAGCTTCCCCGTCGCGCTGCGATCCTCGCCAGGGACGGCCAGAAGATGGTGGACGGACCTTCATTCGCTCGCGAATATCCACTGGGTGACAGCATGATCGACGTGACTGGCACGATCGGTACTGGGAGCCAGCTGAGTCCGGAGAACCAAGCGCTCGGATTCTCTCCGGGAGAACCAGTCGGGGTGAGCGGTCTCGAACTCGCCTACAACTCCCGGCTGGCCGGCAAACCCGGTGGCACGCTCTTCGCCAAACCATCCGGGAGCGGCACCGAAGGTGAAGGCCGGCAGCTCGCCCAGGGCGAGCCCCGCCCGGCTCGGCCGCTGAAGACCACAATCGATCCGACGCTTCAGGAAGCGGCTGTGGCCGGGATGAGCCCTTATGTCGGGGGGGCGGCCGTGCTTGACGCTCGCAACGGCCAGATCAGGGCGCTCGCGGCGCAGGCCTTCTCGGTCCTGCAACCTCCCGGCTCGACAATGAAGATCATCACCGCGACTGCCGGACTCGAAAACGAAGAGGTCACGATGGATCAGCAGTTCGATTATGTGACTTCAGGCGTCGCCGACGGTCGCGAGATCAAGAACGCATACAACGAACTCTGCGGCGGAAGCTTCGTGGAAGCTTTCGCCGAATCCTGCAATTCAGTCTTCGCGCCATTGGCCATGAAAATCGGTGAAGAGACCATGACCGAAACCTCCGAAGCTTTCGGCTTCAACCGTCCACCCCAGATCTGGAATGCCGAAGGGCAGGCCGCCGTTGCCCCGCCGACGCCGTCGATACCGAAGCCTGGCGACTACAACAATGAGCTCGGGGTCAGCGGAATCGGGCAGGGGCTGGTTCAGGCGACGCCGCTGCTGATGGCGAGCACCGCGCAGGCGATCGCCAACAAGGGTGTGGTTTCCCCGACCCCGATCGTCACCGAGAAGGCGCTCCAGGCCGATTCCGGCCCGGTTCGTGTGGCCTCAAAGAAGACGGCCGCCCAGGTGGCCGAGTTGATGGTCGCAGTCGTCCAGGCCGGGACCGGGCTCGCTGCGGCGATTCCCGAGGCCCAGGTAGCCGGCAAGACCGGTACCGCCGAGGTCGGGATCAGGGCCGGTGGTGAGGTCGACGAAGAGGGAAATCCGGACCTGATCGAAGATGCCTGGTTCGCCGGCTTCGCTCCTTCCGGTAATCCCAAGCTCGCGGTCGCGGTCATGGTGATCGATGCGAGCGCCGGCGGCGGCACCATCGCCGCACCGATCGTCGCTTCGATCCTCTCCGCGGGTCTCTAGCCGGCGCGCCCGGCCGGAAAACCCAGACCTGCCGCCACGAGGGCTGTCACACCGCCTGCAGCCAGCAGGATGTTGCCGGCTTCTTCAACCGCGAAACCGAGACCGAACCCTGCCAGACACGCGAGACACGCAAACCCCAGCACCGCCCACCACTCGACCATGTAAGGGCCCGGATCACTCGCCTCAGGAGCAGCAATGACCACGCCGAGCAGCATCAATGCCACGCCGACGGCCGGCAGGACAATCGAGAAGGTGAAAAGCAGACAGAGAACGGCCCCGGCACCGGCCAGGATCTGACCGGTTGCAGCTGTGGAAAGTCGGGCGACGGGGCTAGAGGTCGAGCTCAACCGTGGCCGGACCGTCTTCACCTTCGATGTGGAGCTCAACCGGTCGCTCTTCGATCGAGGGGTCGTCCATCAGGTAGAGCAGCATCGATGCCTGGATCGGACCCACCTGCGGCGTCGAGTCCAGCTCCGGGACGTTTCCACCCTTGGGAACCTCGGACCCCGGCTGGAGGACGTAGGCGCTTTCGCTGGGGATGTTTTCGAAGCTCTTGCCGGTGGTCGTAATGATCTTGAAGCCCTCTGGCAGGCGATGGGCTTCGTCTTCGTCTGTGTTCTCGATCTTCACGAACACACCGATGTAGGTTGTCCCTGGCTTGGGAAAAGGCTGATCAGCCAGGTACTGGCTGTCCTCGACGTCTGACTTGTTCAGCGGCCTGGTGAAAAGCACGTTGTATTCGAGCGGGCCGAGGTGGACGGGCTCACCTTCGACGATGCCGGTTTTTTCCTCTTCACTGTTACCACAGGCAGTCAGGGCGAATGCGGATACCAGCACGACCGCGGCCATCAGAGCTGCCTTCAGCCAGTTGTCTTTGAATTTGCTGTTCAGGGTGGTAGCCATCGGCGGCAGAGTTTAGTCGTCCGGGCCGAGTAATGGCCGCAAGATGTGACGCCGCCTAGCGCACGCCGGTCGAATAGCGATTTCCGCCGGCAACCTCGACCCGCTCGGTCGCCACGCGCTCGGCCTCCGCGCGTTCACGCAATTCAGCTGCTGCCCGCTTGAGCAGACGCCCGTACCAGCGCGAGCCACCGGTCAAACGATCGAAATGCTTCGCCATGCCGGCCGGTTCGGTCCAGTAGCTGATGCGGATCCGGCTCATTGCACCGGCGCCTTCAACGATTTCCCACTCGGTACCGGTCTTTGAAAGGTTCAGGCGCCCGCCGTTACCGCGCTCGGAAATCCGGCGGGGCCGCTCGACCGACGTAATCGCCGTATCGACCCAGGCCTTGCGACGCTTGAACCGAAAGCGGGCGCCGGCACCGATGCCGCGCGATTCGAGGCGCAGCAACCGAAAATCCATGATCGAGCTGCCGAAGATGTCCCTCCGGGTGGCAACGTCCATCAGGTAGTCGAAGATCAGTTCCCTGGGAGCGTCAATGTCGATCTCGGCGTATACGGGGCCCATCTGCCGTTGATTCTATGGACTCGTGCGCATTGCGGCGGCGGGACGGCCGCAGCCGCCGCAGCAGGTGGACACAAGGGTAGGGTGTGCCCGTGGCTATCACGATCGCGATCCTCTCCCAGAAGGGCGGCACCGGCAAGACGACGGTCACCCGCTCGCTCGCCGAAGGGCTGACCCGATCTGGTCTGAACACCCTGGCGATCGATGCCGACCCCCAGGGCAATCTGTCCGAGTACTTCGCAGTGCCAGCCGACGCCTTTCCAACTCTTGGTGAAGTCCTTGCCGGTCAGAAAAAAGCGGTCGATGCGATCCACAACGGCGTGGTTCCGGCGAACCTTGGCCTGGCCGAAGCCGAGCTGATGCTGGCCGGCAAGATCGGCCGTGAACTCACCCTGAGGAACGCTCTGCGCGAAGCGAAGCGCCGCTACGACATCGTCCTGATCGACTGTCCCCCCACGCTCGGCCTTCTGACGGTCAACGCACTGGTCGCCTCCGATCAGGCGATCCTCTCGACCGAAGCCGAGCATTTCTCGGAGCAGGGTGCCGAACAGGCGATGGAAGTCATCGGCCTTGCCCGCGAGAACCTGAACCCGGAACTCGAGTTGCTCGGCGTATTGCTGAACATCGCGGATATGCGCACGAACCACGCCCGGGCCACTCTGGAGATATTGCGCAAGAGCTTTGAAGGAAAGGTCTTCAATACGGTCATCAAGCGATCGATCGTCTATCCCGAATCAGCCAGGGCATCGCGGTCGATATTCGACTACCGAAGGCGCAAGGCCCTTGATTACGCGAACCTGACGGTCGAAGTCCTTGAGCGGCTCGGCCTCGAAGAACCATTGGGAAACGCCCGCAAGCTGGTCAGCGAGATCACGCCGGCCAGCAAAGCCTGAGGTCAGCCCGGGCCGACGATCGCCGCCCAGACCAGGGCGATCGCAAGGTCGGGCAGATCGGGCACAGCAAGCCCGACGGCTACGGAGATCAGGCCCATCATCACGAAGTCGAGGTGAACCTGGCGGATGCGATTAGGCTGGATCACGCCGCCCGGGTCAGCCATTCCGGCTTTTCCTCGCGGATCACCATCGCCCAGCCGAGCAGTGCCGCCACAGCCAACTCGATCAGGCCGACCTGGACGAGCAGATCCACTTCAGAGCTCCGGTACGTCGGCGCCGATGGGGCTGAAGCCCACCCTTTTGACTTCCGCCCAGCCGGCACAACGCTGGCGCAGCTTGGCGACTACGGCTCCGGTCTCCTGCCAGCCAGACCAGACCAGCACGGTCGGCCCGGCGCCTGAGATCGTCGCTCCGATAGCTCCGAGTTCACCTGCAGAATCGACGATCTCCATCGACGCGGGAAAAAGCTCGCGACGACGTTCCTGATGAAGCTGATCGCTCAGCCCGGAGGAAATCAGATCGAAGTCGCCAAGGCTCAGGCCGAGGGCCAGCTGGGCGGCGGCGGCGACGTTCGCCACAGCCTGCGAAATCGGAACCTCAGCCGGGATCGCGTCCCTGGCTCGGGCCGTTGATACCTGCTCGTGGGGAATCACCAGAATGCCTTCAAGGCCCTCAGGCGCATCGATCCGCGTGCTGGTCAGCCCTTTGCCCGATACCGCACAGACGACGAAGCCGCCGCTCAAGGCCGCTGCCACGTTGTCGGGGTGTCCCTCCAGGACCGTCGCCCGCTCGAGCAGCTCCTGTCGGCTGAGGCCGAGCTCGAAAATGTGGTCGGCGGCGACGAGTCCGGCGACGATCGCGGCCGCGGAGGATCCCATCCCCCGGGCCAGGGGGATGTCCCCGCCGATCCTGAACGTGAAGTCATCCGCCGGATGCAGGGTCTCGAAAGCCCGCACCAGCAGGTTTTCACGGTCGACCGGTATGTCAAGCTCGCCGCGCTCGACCGCGAAGGTGCCGGTCTCCCGCACTTCGAGTTCCAGGTGGATGTCGAGCGCCGCGGCCATCACGTCGTAGCCGGGCCCGAGGTTGGCCGAGGATGCCGGAACACGGACAAGACGGTGGCGCTCGATCACTGCGTAAAGGTAAAGCAACAGGCCGCCGAGCTGCATGAAGCTTCATGATTGACCGATGGAGTTTCCCCCCGCCCTCAAGGCCACAAGCGTTTTCAAGACTTACCCCACCGGTACGAAAGCATTGACGGATGTCAATCTCGAGATCCCCGAGGGGGAGTTTTTCGGCCTGCTGGGTCCGAACGGGGCCGGCA
>CALEMO010000199.1 GCA_937910825.1 uncultured Solirubrobacterales bacterium
AACCTCGTACCATTGACTCCATCACAACGTTTTCAGCTGAAACTCCAGGAAGAAGGCTCCTCCCCGTAGTTCTCGCCGTCGCCGGCCTCCTGCTGGCGGTCGGCATACCGAGCACCGCCTGCGCCCAAAGTTCTGGCCCGGCGGCAGACATCACTTCCGAAACGGCGCGGCCGACGGGAAACTCGGCCAGCGATTCCTCCGCGTCAGTCTCGGGGAAAGGACCGCGCCTTCGGCCCGTCGCCAACTTCGAGCGCCCGGTCGAAATCAAGGCCGCGCCGGGCTACCCAAAGCTGATGTTCGTAGTCGAACAAGACGGCCGGGTCATGGTGCTGCTTCGCGGCAAGAAGCTGCGAAGGCCCTTTCTGGATATCCGCGGACGGGTTGAAGACGGCGGCGAACGCGGCCTTCTTTCGGTTGCCTTCCCGCCCGACTACCGCAAGAGCAAGCGCTTCTACGTCTATTACACCGACGCAACCGGGGACATCCGGGTTGACGAATTCAGGGCCCGAACCGCGGTCAAGGCCAGGCGCAACTCGGCCCGCCCCGTGATCAACATCCCGCACCGCGAAAACAGCAACCACAACGGTGGCCAGCTCCAGTTCCTCGGGGAGAACCTCTACTTCGGCACCGGTGACGGAGGCGGCGGCGGGGACGAGCCCGGCAATGCCCAGAACCGGAACGTTCTGCTGGGCAAGATGATCAGGATCGCCCCGCGGCGCTCGAACGGCAAGCCTTACACGGTGCCAAAGTCGAACCCTTTCGTCGGGCGCCCAGGCCGCGACGAGATCTTCTCGATCGGTCTGCGAAACCCGTTTCGCTGGTCGTTTCAGAAATCCGGCGGGACCAGGTACATGGTGATCGGAGACGTCGGGCAGGACGAGTTCGAAGAGATCGATGTAATCAAGGCCGGTAAAGCGAACGGGGCTAACTTCGGCTGGAACAGATTTGAGGGTTTCTCCGAGTTCAAAGGCGGGATCGAAGGCACGGTCAAGCCCGCCCTCGTACTGCCAAGCCCTCCCAATTGCTCGGTCATCAGCGGTATCGTCGTACGGGACCCGAAAGTACCGGCGCTCAAGGGTCGCTACCTGTTCACGGACTTCTGCAATAGCGGCGTTCGCTCGTTCCGACTGCGAAAGGGACGTGTCAGAAATACCAGGGCAACCGGAATCTCGACCGGCCAGATATCCTCGTTCGCGGAGAGTGCGTCGAAGCGGGTCTTCGTCACCTCTCTTTCAGGGGAAGTACTCCGCCTCACCCAATGAATATTTTGAGACCATTTCGCGCGCCGGCTCTGCTGGCGGTATTCGCAGCAGCGCTGCTCGCCGCAACGATGCTCGTTGCGCCGACGGCCGATTCGGCCAAAAAGAAGCCGCAGTACAAGAACAAGATTTTCTTCAAGAAGGTGACCCAGGTTGCGAGTCCGACCTCAGTCACGGCCGCTCCCGGTTTCGGCAACCTGCTTTTCATCACTTCCCGGATGGGCAAGATCAGGGTCATGCGCGAAGGCAGGATGCTTGCCGCGCCACTGCTCGACCTGTCTGACAAGGTCGAGACGCTCTGGGTCGAGCAGGGCCTGCTGGGTCTGACTTTCGCCCCTGATTTCAAGAAGACCGGCCGCTACTACGTGCATTACACAGCGAAGGGCGGCGACGTGAAAGTCGACGAGTACGCCGTCAATCCGGAGAAGGACCCGACCCGGACCCTGCCCGCCAGTGGCCGCAACGTAATCCGGATCCCGAAGGTCTCAAAGGCCGGAAACCATAACGGCGGAGCGATAGCATTCCTGGGCAAGTTCCTTTACATTGCGGTCGGCGACGGCAACAACCCGGGAGATCAGCAGAACCTCGCCCAGAACCTGAACAGCCTGCGCGGCAAGATCCTGAGGATCGACCCTCGGCCGGACCAGACCTCGGGCCGCACCTATCGCATCCCGCCCAGCAATCCTTTCGTCGCCGGCGGCGGCCGCGCCGAGATCTTTGCTTACGGATTCCGCAATCCCCACAGCTTCGATTTCTTCCGCCCGGCCGGCGACGGCGAGCTTCAAATGGCGATCACGGACGTCGGCCAGGGGCGCGCTGAAGAAATGAACGTCCTGCCCTTCCGGCTCGCCTGGGGTGCCAACTTCGGCTGGAAGCTCTACGAAGGAACCCTGCCCTACGACTGTGAAGCGGCGCTCTGTCCTGGCGGCCAGACCCCGGTGATCACCACCCCCCTTATCTGGCCGGCACTCACCTACTCGCACGAAGCCGGTTGCGCGATCATCGGCGGGCCCTACGTCGAGGACAAGTCACTCGGCAAGATCGACAACCGCATCATCTACGGAGACTTCTGCACCAACCGGATTCGCACGGCAGCCCCGAACGGAAGCTGGATCACCAACGACCGCGGGATCGGTTCTTTCCTGCCCCCCGGCAAGGACCAGCACTCTGCGCTCAACGGCTTCGGCGTCGGGGCCGGCAACAAAGTTTATGCGTTCAGCAACTTCGGCCCGGTCTACCGGCTGGTACAGAAAGCAGTTCGCGTCGCGACCCCGGCCAAACAGAAAATCGGCTGCAAGAAGAAACCGAATCAGAAAAGGTGTAAGAAGAAGTCTGCCAGCTTGACATGATCGACCAACCAGAGGGATAGAGGCGCTCCATGGAACCGACAACGACTCAAGCAAAAGTTGAGACAGGCACAATCGAAGTCGAGAATCCGGCGACCGGTGAAACCATCACTTCGATCCCGATCTACTCGCCGGAAGCCGTCGCGGCGACTGTGGCCAGAGTCCGGTCAAATCAGCCTGCCTGGGAAGAACTCGGTTTCAAGGGCCGGCGCGTATGGCTGGACAAGCTGCGCGACTGGATCCTCGACAACTCCGAGCAGATCACTGACGTCATGCAGGAGGAGACCGGCAAGGTCCGCTCTGACGCCGCCAACGAATCGATCTACCTGACAGACCTGATCAATTTCTACGGCGGCCGCGCCGGGAAATTTCTTGGTGAGAAGAAGGTCCGGCCTCATTCGCTTTTCGGTGCCACGCATAAGCAGCGGGTTCAGTACCGCCCCCACCCCGTGGTCGGGCTGATCAGCCCCTGGAACTTCCCCCTGATCCTGTCCTTCGGCGATGCGATCCCGGCTTTGATGGCCGGAGCCGCGGTGGTGATGAAGCCCTCTGAGGTGACGCCGCTCGGCGTCGAGCACCTGGTCAAGGTCTGGAAGGAAGAAATCGGTGGTCCCGATGTGCTCGACAGTGTCACCGGCACGGCCGACACGGCTTCAGCCCTGGTCGATCACTCTGACTTCATCGGCTTCACCGGTTCCGACCGGGTCGGCAAGCTGGTCATGGCGCGGGCGGCCGAAACCCTGACTCCGGTCAGCCTGGAACTCGGTGGCAAAGATCCGATGGTGGTCCTAGAAGGATCGAACATCGAGCGCGCCGCCAATGCTGCTGCCTGGGGCGGAATGATGAATTCCGGGCAGATCTGCATGTCGGTGGAGCGGATCTACGTCGAGGCTCCGGTCTACGACGAGTTCGTCACCCGGCTGACCGACGCGGTCAAGGAACTTCGCCAGGGCCCCGACGGAGCCGAAATCAGCAGCGACGTCGGCGCGATGACCCTGGAGGGCCAGACCAACAAGGTCGCCGAACAGGTCGACAATGCGCTGGCAAACGGCGCAACCGCGCTCACCGGAGGCAAGCGGCCCGACGGCCCCGGCACCTACTACGAGCCGACGGTCATGGTCAATGTGGACCACTCGATGCCGCTGATGAAAGACGAAACTTTCGGTCCGGTGGTCGGGGTCATGAAGGTGGAAGACTCCGAAGAAGCGATCCGCCTGGCAAACGACAGCCGTTACGGGCTTTCGGCGACCGTTTTCGGACCCAAGCGCAAGGCTGAACAAGTTGCCCGCCGGATCGAATGCGGCGCGGCCAACGTCAACAACGTGCTTTTCAATTACAACACCCCGGGTGTTCCGATGGGTGGCTGGAAGGAGTCGGGCATCGGCTATCGCCACGCTGAGTACGGCATCCAGAAGTACTGCCGTTCGGAGGCGATCGTCAGCGCCCGCATGCTCACCAAGAAGGAGCTGCTCTGGTTCCCCTATACGCCTTCCCGCCGAGACCTGGTTGACAAGCTGACCCGCATGATGAGCGCCCGGGACCTGAAGCGCCGCTTCGGCAAGCGCTAGACGGGAACCGGTCAGGCAAACCGTGGCATCTGCCGCGGAAAATGAGCTGGACGCATGCTTGAGCAAGATCTCGGCGGCCAGCGCCGACGGCTACGGGATCGTGCTGCGGCGGCGCAAGCGGCCGGGGGACGGATGGTTCCCGGCGGTGAAACTGGCCGACGAGGCACCGCCTGCCCTGATCTCGAGGGTTCAGGGGCTCAGCGGCGCTGGGGACCACATCCGGGCCGAATGGATGCTGGAGAGCGTTGCCCGCGCGCTCGCCGACCTCGGCGGGTCGTTTCTGGTCTCTTCGCACCGGCTGCCGGACCTTGGCACGCAGAACGTGCTGCTGGCAGCCGAAGGTGGCCTGGTCCGGGCATGTGGCCTGCTCTCGGCCCGGATGTCGGTGCTTGAAAACGACCCGGCCGCGAGCCTTGACGGAGTCGAAGTCAGCGACGGGTGGCAGGAGCTCGCCGATCTTTTCGGCGAGGGTTTCACGGGCCTGCTGGAGCCGCTTATCCAGTGGATTGATGCGAGTGGGCTGCGCCCCGCCAAGACCCTGTGGCAGGCCTCCGCCGACCGGCTCGCGCAGTCACTCGACTGGTGCGGCACGGCGTTCGACGATCGCGACCTCAGTCGGCAGCTCGCGACCAGGGTCCTGAACACAGACTCGCGCCTGAGCATCCCTCTGGAGTGTGGAGTGGACGACTTCGGAAACGATTTCCACCTGCGAACGACCTGCTGCCTGGCCTACCGCACCCCCGGAGCCGGCTATTGCCGATCCTGCCCGCTCAATCGGTAGGCCTGGCCACGCCCCCCGATCAAGTGATGCTCCCGGAGGCCATCTTTGCGAGCTTCGCCACCGTATTCATATTGCGGGTGGTCGAAATCCCGAGGCCGTCGAAAACAAGTTTTGACTGGCCCAGCCCCTCCGGATAGTGGATAAATATCTCCTGCGCGGCAGGTTCGAACTTTTCGTCCGCGACCCCCTTGGAGATGCCGGAGAGATCCGCCGGCGGCTTGCGGTCGAGGAACATGACCGCCACCTTGTTGCCGGGCTGATCCGGGTACGGGTTGGCGGCGAGCAGGTCAGCCACCTCCCGGGCACTGCGAACCAAAACATCAAAATGCTGGCCGGAAAAGTCTTCAAGCCGCCGCTCGAGAATCGACCGCACCTTGTCCGCAGAATCACCGGAGCGAAAGACCACGTTGCCACTGGCGATGTAGGTCTCGACCGCTTCAAAACCGGCCTCCTCGCAGAGTCGGCGCAGCTCTTTCATCGGAAGTTTGCCGGTTCCACCAACGTTGACGGCTCGCAGGAGTGCCACATGAGTTGCCATCGGCCAAGTCTAGGTCAGATGCCGGAACGGTCTCAGTCAGTTCCCGGAGTGATCTCCACCCAAATGTGGTGACGATCACTCCGGAAACCGGCAGCGAGGGTTACGACGGCACCTCGATACCCTTCATTAATGTCCGAACGCAATTATCTGGAAGCAATCGCTGACCGCATCGTCGTCTTCGACGGCGGCATGGGCGCGACCCTGGAGATGGTCGACCTGAGCGAGGCCGACTACGGCGGGCTCAAAGGCAAATGCCATGAGGCCCTGGTCCTGCATCGGCCCGACGTCATCGAAGACGTCCACAACTCCATGCTCGAAGCCGGAGCGGAAGTACTCGAGACCGACACCTTCCAGGCCTCCCGCATAAAGCTCGAAGAATGGGGCCTCGACGAGCACACCATGGAGATCAACGTCAAGGCAGCCGAGATCGCCCGCAAGGCAGCCGGCCCTGACCGTTTCGTAGCCGGCTCGATCGGTCCGACCGGCCACCTGCCGG
>CALEMO010000200.1 GCA_937910825.1 uncultured Solirubrobacterales bacterium
GGCTACCGGGGCGCAACGCATCATCGCCAGGGTCAACAACCCCAGAAACCGCCCGCACTTTGACCTGCTCGGGATCAAGCCGGTGGTTTCTTCGACCGATCTGATCCTCAGACTTCTCGGGCATGAAGTTCCCCACCAGAACCTGGTCCACCTGCTGGACCTCGAAGAAGAAAAGATCGAGATCATCGAATTCAGACTGAAAGAAGGCTCGCCGATAGCAGGCCGTCGCGTAGGCGAGATCGAGACGCCGGAGCGCACACTCCTGATCTCGATCCTGCGGGACGGTGTCGGCTTCGTACCCGACGCCAGTTCGGAGCTCAAGGTGGGCGATGACATTCTCGCGGTGCTTGACCCGCTTCAGGAGGAACAGCTCAAGAAGGTTCTGGGCGCGGAGACCTGAGGCAAAGGCTGCGGGGCAGGGACTCGAACCCCGATTTCACGGACCAGAACCGCACGAATTGCCGTTATTCTACCCCGCAGCGGTTGCCTGGAAGAATACCGCCGCCGCGTTTTCGCTGCAAACCCGAAGACCATGATCCCTCGAAAACGACCGACCCCTCTGCTACCTTGAAGCCGTGATCTGTCTACGTGGTATGCCAGCGGTGCTCTTGATTGCCGCCGGCGTTCTATTCGGCGCAGCAGGTTGCAGTGGCGGCAGTAGCAGCGACAAGCCGGCGCCGACAACCACGACCGATACCGCTTCGCCGCTGACCAAGGACGAGTTGATCAACGACGGCGACGATATCTGCGCAGAAGTAAACGCCGCTGTCGGCACGATCAGTTCTTCGACGACGACTGACGAGACGATCCGGCAGACCCAGATATCCGACATCTACGCCGGGCTTGCGGAACGCCTGTCCAGCCTCGGCACCCCGAGCGACGGGGAGGCGCCGAGCGCGGTGATCGAAGCGACCCAGGGACTTGCGGAATCCACTTCGGCCGACGGCGGCGCAGCGCTCCTGGCCTTCCAGTCTGCGGCGGGGGACTACGGTTTTGTCGTTTGCGCCGAAGCTCCGGCTGC
>CALEMO010000201.1 GCA_937910825.1 uncultured Solirubrobacterales bacterium
CCGCCGGCTCTTGGGGTGATCTTCACCTCATGTTGGTGACGATCGCCCCGGGAATTGCGGGGCCCTCATATGCTCTTTTGATGGACAAACTGGAGATCGCTGACCGGACCTGGCCTGTGTTGACCAAGCTGATGGGTGGGCATGCGAGGGTCTACCGGGCCACTGGAGGCCGTATCGGCCATCGTTTTCCCGGTGTGCCGCCGATGTGCCTGATCGACCATGTCGGGGCCAGGAGCGGCAAGAAGAGGACTTCGCCCCTGCTCTACGTCGAGGACGGGGACGACGTCGTCATCGTCGCCTCAAAAGGTGGCTACGAGCGCAGTCCCGCATGGTTCTACAACCTGAAGGCCAATCCCGAAATGACCGTTCAGATCGGCTCCGAGCGGCGGCCGGTGCGCGCCCGGGTCGCCGGCGAGGACGAATACGATCGACTCTGGGAGAAAGCGGTCGAGGTCTACCCGTCCTACCAGCAGTACAAGGAGCGGACCGATCGCAAAATCCCGCTGATTGTGCTGGAACCTCGCAGCTGAGACCGGCGCCTAGCCGACGGCCAGCAGCAGGGGATTGCCGGATGGGTCCTCGACCAAAGTTCCCTCCGTGCTGTGCTCGAGTGGGATCTCGTTGCCGGTCAGGCGCTCGAGGACTAACCCGAGTCCATCTTCACCGGGCAGCAGGAGCGTCGCCTGGCGCAGGGTCGCGGCTCCCGGTGGAGGGGGTCCGGCGCCGGCGCTCTGTCAGGTGTTCGCCGCAAAGTGGTGGTGGTACCCATCGGCGCCGAAGAATGCGGCGGAGGATCCGAATTCGGCCATCAGGTCGAAGCCGAGCAGGTCACCGTAGAAAGTGACCATCGGCGGGATCGCGGTGGCCCTGAGATGGACGTGGCCGATGACCGTGCCGGTGGCGAGTCCGTCGAAGCTATCTGTCGCCGACTCGGGCTGCGCCTGGAAGAGGTCTTTTACGTCCAGCGGGGCGGTCGTCATCCGTTCGGCGACCCTGCCTTGCCAGACCTCGCGTGGTCGATCCCGATAGATCTCTATCCCGTGCCGGTCGGGATCGGTGAGATAGGCCGCCTGACTCACGAAATGGTCCGCCAGCCTCACCAATTGGAGCCGATTTCGGCCGGCGTGGGCTAGCCAGGATGCGAAGTCGGCGCGTTCCGGGACCAGCAGCGCCACGTGTTAGAGGCCGGGATGGCCGGAAGCGGCGTCGCGTCCCTCTGCTCATGAATGACCAGAAGCTCACGTTCGCCGGCGCCGGGCGAGGCAAGTCTGCTTTCACGGGCGAGTTCGCGGAGGCCGACCATTTCTTCGTAGTAAGCAATCGAGCGATCGAGGTCGCTGACCCTCAGGTGTACCGGCCCGAGACTGGTCAGCGCCGTCAATTCTTGCGGCCGAAGACGGTCAGCCTGTAGCGCGAGTATTCGTCGACTGCCCGTTTGCCGGGAGTTATCGAGACGTAGATGATCTTTGGCTTGCGCCTCAGGTTGCGGACCCTGACGCCTTCGGTCTTGCCGCTCGGTTTATCCGATTTGACGATCAGTTTCCTGCCCGGCTCGAGGATGCTCTTGAGATTCGGCTTGAAAACCTCCAGCTTTATGTCGCTTTCCAGCTGGGCGGCCGTGATCAACAGCTTGCTCTTCTTGCCGATCTTGACCCGGTAGACGTCGGCGGGGTCCTTCGAGCGGGACAGGGTCGCCTTGACCGACTTGCGACGTCCCTTGCCGGGCTTCCAGAGCAGCGAGGCCTTCTTCTTGAGGAGGGTGCCGTTCAGCCAGCCGACGTCGTCGTTCGGCTCCCGGGGGTCCGCCGGAGGTGCGGCTACCGACAGGGCGGCGTCGATGTTCAGGGCGCCCTCACCGTATTCAGGGTCGCGCCCGGCTGCGCCGAGGTCGCTCGCCGACTCGGTCAGCGCCCGTCCTATCTGCCGGTCGTCGAGTCCGGGACGGGCCTGCTCCAGCCAGGTGGCCGCAGCGGCGACCATCGGCGTCGAAAAACTTGTTCCGTCCAGCTTTGCCCAGCCTCGAACGATGGCCCCACCCGCTTCGGTGGCCACATTCGGGGCGAATACGGAAACGCCGGGCGCGCTCAGGTCCACTCCGGAATTGCGGGTTGCGAAGGATGCGACCAGCCCACCCGCGTCGAAGGCCGATACCGAGATCACATGTGGGTCTGTAGCCGGCCTGAGGGGGGCGTTGCCATCCCCTTCGTTCGAGTTGCCCGCTGCCGCCACGGGGATGACGCCCGCCCCAACGGCGTATTCGGTCGCCACGTAGTGCGAGAAACAATTGTCGCCGTAAAAGCCATAGCTCATGTTGAGCACGTCGCTGCCGGCCTTGATCGCGCTGATCACCGCTTTGGTCGCGGAAGAGCAGGTTGTACCCATCGGGACCAGACGCATCTTCATGCCCGGCCACACACCGAGGATTCCTGATCCTTCCCCGGGGGAGCCTGCAATTCCGGCGATCGCCGTCCCGTGCCAGTCCTTGTTCGGGCCCAGCGAGGTCGCGTCGGAAAGCCGGGCGCTCGTCAGGTCCGGATGGAGCGGATCAACTGACTCTTCGAGCAGGGCAAGCTCCGGACTGGAATCGTCGACCGCGGGCGGAGTTGTATCGGTCGGGTTCACGACCCGGTTGAGCCACCACTGCGACGTCACAAAAAGATCTTCCGGATAGCCGCTGCTCACCATGGATACATCCGGTTCCGCAAAGAGCAACCGGCCATCACCGGCGAGCCGCTTGGCCAGATCTCGCGCATCCTCCGTTTTTACCCGGTAGATACCGGTCGAGGCACCAATTCGCTTCGCCCCGATGGCCTCAGCGTCCCGGTCGCTCGATTCGCCTGGCAGGCCGGCGACGATCCAGGTGTCCGTCTCGGCACTTGAGGTGGTTGCGCCGCTTATCGAGGCCGAACCTGCATCAGGACCGGGCAGCTCGAGCGGAGGCACAGGAAGCGGAGCTACAGGCGCAATCGCCGCGTTTGCACCGGTAGACATGCCGAACGGCAGCATCAAAGCGAGGGCCAGCATCGCAGGCAGCAGAAAGCGCGCCTGGATTCGGCTGATGGCCACGGCGTAGCCCTCCGGGATGTTTGACGGACTGATTCTTTTCATTGTTCGCTAGTGCGGCGTTCACTGTGTGTAACCCGTCAAACGTCCCGCGGTATCGGCGCGCGGGAAATTATCCGAAACTGCGGATTGCCGTTCTGGCAATAGTCTGCGTGAATGCCTTATCCCGAAGCGGTGCTCTTTGACAATGATGGCCTGCTGCTCGACACCGAGTCAGTCTGGACCAGGGCTGAGCAAAAGCTCTTTCAGGCTCGAGGCCGGGATTTCACGATCGACCACAAGCGCAGCCTGGTCGGCTCTTCGGAGAAGCTTGCCGCCCGGAAGCTCGCCCGGTTCCTGGACCTGGTGGGCCAGGAACAAATGCTGATCGAGGAACTCAATGTGCTGGTCCTGGAGGAACTTGAGGGTGGAGTCGACAGCATGGTCGGTGCACGGGAACTGGTCGAGTTGCTGCTGGTGGCCGGCGTGCCGGTCGGCCTGGTTTCCAATTCACCGCGACGATTCATCGAGAGATCCCATGAAGTTGCGCAGACCGGAATGCCCTTCGACGCCGTGGTCAGCGGCCACGAAGTGCCCGAGGCGAAACCGGCCCCCGACGCCTACCTGGAAGCCTGCAGGCAGCTCGGCGTCGAACCGGGTAAGCGGGTCGTCGCGCTTGAGGACTCGCCTTCGGGGGTCACAGCTGCGGTAGCTGCAGGTTTATTCGTGATCGGGGTTCCTTCGGTTCCTGGCATCGAACTCGATGAGGCCGACCTGAGCGCCGCGTCGCTTGAGGATGAAGCGGTACTCCAGGCGCTTGGCATCGGTTCGCGCTGAGCCTGGCGAATGCGTTGGAGTCGGCTACTGGGTGAGGATCCGGTGGCGCCGGATCACCCGCTCAGCAATCGCCAGCGGCTCTTCCAGGGATTCTGCGAGCCCCGCCCAGACCTTGCCGTCGGCGAGCAGGGCGTCGGTCATCTCGGTCAGGTCCGGCAGCATGGACTCCAGCAGGTCGAGGTCTGAGCGATGGTCTTCGGTGGAGAGCATGCTGTCCATCTCCAGCACGGTCGCACGGATCGCTGTTTCAGCAGAAAGTGCCGAGCTCAGCAGGCGGCCGCCATCCAGGTCGGCCCTGACCCTGGGAATCATGAACTCGCAGGCCTTCGCTTCATCCTTGCCGCCGAAGATGGCGGCGATTCGCTCGATCGGCCTGGCGAGGCCCGCCCGGTAGCGCTTCGGCACCCCGGTGCCGCCGCGTGCATCGATTTCCATGGAATCAACAAAACGGCCGTCGGCGACCCGGTCACCGTCGCCGAACCCGATCCTTGCGCGAAGGATCTGGCTGAGTTGAGGGGGTTCGGCGAACGGACGCCCTGTTGTCGCGGCCTCGGTAGCCAACGCCCGCTCGACACAGGAAAGCATTTCGTCCAGTAGCGACTGAACCACTTCGTCGTCCTGAATCCCGGCCAGCCAGCGTCTGGCGTCGTCTTCGGTCCCGAGCGGCTCATGGGCTCGGACCATCGTCGCCGTGGTGATCGCGACCGAGGTAGGCGTTTCACGCTTTGGCGACTGGCGTGGCCGCCGCCGCTTGCGCCTGGCGGGTGGAAGACCGCCTTCGGTCTCGAGTACCAGCACCCGGCTGAGCTCTGTCTGGCGGTCCAGGTAGCGCCCGTCTTCCAGTGGCAGAGTGCCGGGAAGTTCAATCTGGACGAACCCGAATTGCGGGCTGATCGTCGCTACTTGCCCTTGTCTGAGCGTTCGGCCGGCAGCGCGTCGTCGGATGGAGAGCCCGGAACTTCTGGGTTCTGGATCTCACCGAGACGTTCAGTCAGGCGCTGCCACTGGGCGGCGCCGAGAGTCGCCTGAAGGGTGCCGGCCGGAACCTCTCCGTCTCCTGCGGCACCAAAGCCGAGATGCAGGTGGTCGCCGTGATCGCCCATCGCGAAACCGGCAGGCTGGGGGTAGTCCAGCAGTGAAATCACTTCATCCGGAGCCATGATTCCCTGGAGCGTGAGCAACTGGCGGGCGATGCTGTCGGTCAATGAACCGGGGCCCTGGGTCGCCGGGGTGACGACTTCACCGTTGATCGCGGCGATGTCTGCCGCCGACGCCGTGCTGTGGTTGGAAATATTTCCAGAAGTTGTGATCGAAGCTTCGCGTCCGCAATACAGCGACGTGATCAGTAGCGAGTAGCCCTTCTCGCTGAGGAAAGAAAGCGCGGCCAGCAGTCGCCTGTCGATGATCCCACTGGCCACGTACTGGCGATCACAATCGCTGAGGTCGATATTCTCGTCTGCGAGGACGCGGCGCTGGAGCGCCGACTTCGAAAGCAGCAGTACGCCACCGACGCCGAGGCGATCGGCGAAGCGGTCCTTGCCCTGGGCGTTGTAGATGTTCGTCTCGGCGAGCAGGCGCCATCCGTCGAGGAATGGCTTGGGGTCGATCTGCGGCGTATCTTCTCCGCCCGGCTTGATCGAGAAGGTAAGTGACGCGTTTGCCTGGTCGACCAGTCTTCCGAGGACGGTTCCGGCGATTACCTTGGAGCCCTTGCGAAGGGGCTTCAGCACGGCTGTGCCGGGCTTGAACTTGTATACGCCGGCCTTCGAGCCGTCGTAGATCAGATAGTCGCCGGGCTTGCCTTCGACGCCGCCGGAAAGGGCAACCGCAGTGGTCG
>CALEMO010000202.1 GCA_937910825.1 uncultured Solirubrobacterales bacterium
ATGCGGGGTGTTGGTACCGAATGCTGGCTCCTCGGTCCGGGCCTGTCGATCGCGCCGACCCGCCGGGCAAGCTGCTCCGCAAGCGGGACCAGGGCCCAGGTGATCAGTGCCGCCGCAAAGAACGCGAAGACGGCATCGCTCGTATCCACCATCGCTAAAGATTCTCACTCCAGCCCGGCGGACGCGGTGACCCGTCGCAAACTCAGCTCAGGGCGCCGAGGATGCCCTGCACCAGGAACTCCGGGTCCTGAGGTTCCCGGGCCCCGGGATCACCGACACGCTTGATGAGTTCGAGCTGCTCGACGTCCTCAAGCACCAGCAGGCGCCCCTGCTCGATCAGGACTTCGTCGACCCCACCCATGCGACCCGCGAACGTCGTGTAAACGGGCGTGCCCAGGGCGACTGCCTCGCGGTTCATCGTTCCTCCGGCACTGACCACGAGGTCGGCATAGGCGATCAGGCTCTGGGCGTCGATCGCCTTTGCCGGCACCACCAGGTTGGGGGAATTCCGGGAGCGGGCGGAATCGGCCTGCGAAACGGTCCGCGGGATGACGACTGCGGTTACTGCGTCGCTGACGGCCAATCGGTCGAGCACCCTTTCGTAAAGGGGGTTGTCGGCGTGGTACTCGGAGGTCTCGGGCGGCGGTCTGACGACGACCAGCACCCGCTCCAGGTCCAGGCCGAGCTCGGCGATCACCGCGGGGTCCGGTTCGAAACCCGCCAGGTAGTAGTCCTCTTTGAGGCCGGGGTAGCGGACCAGCTTGTCACCCTTGGCGCCGACCCTGGCCATGCGCTCCACCGGGATCGAGTCAGGGACCAGGACACGTTTTGCGATCCTGAAGGCAAGTTGGCGCTGAAGTCCGGCGAACTCGTAGTCCTGAAGCTGGGCGGACGGTATCCTCGACGTCGCGGATACCAGCGCCAGGTCCACCGAACCGTGGGCTACAGCGAGGTCCGGCCGGAAACGACAGGCCACTCCGAAAAGCCTGGCCGAACGGCCTGCCAGGGCCCTTGCTTTGCCGAACTTCGATCCACCACCATGGGCTCCGACCACGGTGTGCTCGATCTCCAGCCTTTCCAGGATGCCGACGGTCTGGCCGTACTCCCTCGCTGTAATCAGCACCTCGCCACCGCGCTCGACGAAACGGTCGATGACCGGTTTCAGTACCAGCGGGTGCGCTGCCGCCGTGCAGTCGAACCAGACCCTCAACCGAGGCTGGTGTACAGCGGGTATTTGTCCAGGAGTGTGCGACTGCGGGCGCCGAGAGAGTCTCTTGACGTTTCGAATTCGGGGGAAAGCGCCGCCGCGATGATCGAGGCGATCTCGGTCATGTCGTCCGGCTGGAAGCCGCGGGTGGTCAGGGCTGGCGTGCCGATCCTCAGGCCCGACGGGTTCATCGGCGGCCGCTCGTCGAAAGGAATTGCATTCCGGTTGACCGTAATGCCGACCTGGTCGAGACGGTCTTCAGCGGTCTGTCCGTCGAGGCCGGTCGAAGTCAGGTCGACCAGAATCAGGTGAACGTCGGTGCCACCGGTAAGCACGTCCACCCCGTTGTCGATCAGCCCCGCCGCGAGGGCCCGGGCATTGGCAACCGTGCGCCGCTGGCGCTCGGCAAATTCCTCGGTCGAGGCGATGCCGAGCGCGACCGCCTTGGCCGCGATCACGTGCATCAACGGGCCACCTTGCTGACCGGGAAAGACCGCGCGGTTGATGTCGGCTTTCAGCTCTTCCGTGCTGAGAATGATTCCGCTCCTCGGCCCACCCAGAGTCTTGTGAACGGTCGAAGTCACCACGTCTGCATACGGAACCGGGTTCGGATGTTCGCCGGCTGCCACCAGTCCTGCGAAGTGGGCCATGTCCACCATCAGCTTTGCGTCGACCGAGTCGGCGATCTCCCGAAATGCCGGGAAATCCAGCTGCCGGGGGTAAGCCGACCAACCGGCGACGATCAGGTCCGGCCTGTGCTGCTGGGCCAGGCGGGCGACTTCGTCCATGTCCACCCGAAGATCCTCGCGGGATACGTGGTACGGAACCACGCCGTACAGCTTTCCCGAAATGTTCAGTTTCATGCCGTGGCTCAGGTGTCCGCCATGGTCCAGAGCGAGCCCCATGATCGTATCGCCGGGGTTGATCAAGGCCATGTAAGCGGCGTTGTTCGCCTGCGCACCGGAATGTGCCTGCACGTTCGCGTGATCGGCACCAAAGAGTTCCATCGCGCGGTCGATCGCGAGTTGCTCAACGATGTCGACCTGTTCGCAGCCGCCGTAGTAGCGTCGCCCCGGGTAGCCCTCGGCGTACTTGTTGGTCAGCACCGAGCCGGCCGCTTCCAGTACCGCTCGCGGCACGAAATTCTCCGAGGCGATCATCTCGAGCGTATCCCTCTGCCGGGCGAGCTCACCGTCAAGGGCAGCCGCCACTTCGGGGTCAACGTCTTCCAGCTTGGCGTCAAACAGTTGCTTGGTGGCGGTGCTCATTGTTCAAACGACCTTTCGGCTCTGGCCAGCGATTTATGCTGGCCCCCAGGGACAGGGACTAACGTCCAGACTAGCAACGCTGCAGGTCCGTACCGCCCGCCAGACTTCTGATTTTCGAAGTATTCGTCGCCTTCGATGTAGATCTTCGGAACCATGCGGCCCAGCCGGTCGGGGAACCACCAGTTCATGCGTCGCGCCAGGATCATCACCGCCGGGACCAGCAGACAGCGCACGATCGTCGCGTCGATTGCCACGGCGAAGGCCAGCCCGACCCCGAATTGCTTCACCACAGGGCCCCCGTTGAGTACGAAGCTGGAGAAAACGGCAACCATGATCAAGGCTGCCGAGGTGATCACCCGGCCAGAGGAAGCAAGCCCGCTGATCACCGCCGAATTGTTTTCCCCGGTGCCGTGATATGCCTCCTTGATCCGGCCCAGCAGAAAGACCTCGTAGTCCATCGACAGCCCGAAAAGGATGGCGAACATCACAAGTTGCAGAAAGCTGACCACCGGAACCGGTCCATCAAGGACGACCAGGGAGGCGCCCCAGCCGTTCTGGAAAACGGCCGTGGCCAGTCCGTAGGCGGCTGCGATCGAAAGCAGGTTCATGACCGCCGCCTGCAGGGGGCCCGCAACCGAGCGGAATGCGAGCATCAGGACAAAGAAAGAAATGACCACGACCAGCAGGATCACCCTCGCCAGCTTCTCGCTGATCTCGTCGGCAAGATCAACGTAGCCCGCGGTCTGACCACCCACGTAGCCAGTGGATTTGGTTCCCTCCAGGGTCTTGGGGATCGGCTTTTTGAATCACAAAAAGCGAACAATGTTTCCCAGCGGATAGTGCGCCTGCCGTTCCGCAAGGGCCGGCCACAACGCTGCTGAGACTCAGTTGCCCAGGGCGGCGATCAGATCGCCCCTGCTCATGCCGCCCTCCCGTAGCACGCTCCAGACGCCGTTTTCGTCAAGTTCTGTCAGGTCAACGACGGTCGATGGCAATCCCGTAAGGCTCCCGCCGTCGATCGCCAGGTCAACTTCGTCGCGCACCTCAGGAACGATTCCCCCGAACAACGAAGGCGGCGGCTCGCCGCTCAGATTGGCGCTGGTCTGAAAAACCGGGCAACGCGCCCCGGAGAGCGGGCCTTCGATCACCCTTATGCCGAGTCTTGAGGGATCCTCGCGGCAGGCGAGCGGATAGCGGTGCCTCGGGTTGGGCACGATCAGGGTCACCGGACCTGGCAGCAGCCGCCCCACCGCCTCGCCGACTTTCTGGCCGAGGTCACGAATCAGCTCACGCATCGCCAGCGGCGAAAAATACATGACCGCAGAAGGCTTGCCGTCGTCGCGCCCCTTGATCTCGTGGATCCGCCCGACCGCTTTTTCGTTTAGCGGGTCGCAGGCCAGCCCGTAGATGCCGTCAGACGGAAAAAGTGCCACTTCGCCCTTGCTGATGCAGCTCTCCAGGGCCTGTCTGGCCGAACCGCCGGCGTTGATGTCTGTGGCAACGACTTTCACCGGTAAATCATCTCAATCGACGGGATCCGGCACCTGCGAATAGCCAACTACAACCCGGCCGATGCCGGCCAGGTCTGGCCAGGCCTTCACGTCGGTGAAGCCCGCTGCTTCGACCAGCCCACATACAACTTCCGCCTGGCCGTGACCGATCTCGAGCCCGATCGCAGCGGTCTCAATGTCGCCTGATGCCAACTCGGTCAGCACCTCTTCAATTACTTCATAGCCGGTCTTGCCGCCGAAGACCGCGACATCCGGTTCCCATCCGCGGATTTCCGGAGCCAGCCCTTCCCCATGGGCGACATACGGAAGGTTGCCGAGAATCAGGTCAAACTCGCCCGATTCGGGAAGAGAACCGACGATGAACTCGACCCGGTCGTCCAATCCCAGGGTAATCCCATTCGCCCGGGCCACCGCGATCGCATCAGCCGAGATGTCGGTCGCGACCACTTCGCAGCCGTCGATCTCGTCGGCGACCGCAAGGGCGATCGCCCCTGAACCCGTCCCGATCTCCAGCACCCTGCCCGGCATCTGCTCGATTGCCAGCTCGACCAGCATCTCCGACTCGGGCCGGGGGATCAGCACCCGGGGGTCAACGATCAGGTCGATGTGTCGAAAGCCCTTGCTGCCAAGGATGTATGCCACCGGTTCCCGCCTCAGACGGCGGCGAACCGCGGTCGAGAACGACCTGGACTGCGACGGGGTCAGAGCCGTTTCCGGACTGGCGATGAAGCTCGAGCGGTCGCGACCGGTGATGCTGGCCAGCATCACCTCTGCGTCCAGCTTCGGCATCTGTATGCCTGCGGCTGAGAACGCTTCGACGGCGGCTTCGAGAGCCTCTCTCTGGGGTGCACCTTCCGGGATCCCGGCATCGCTCGACATGCTCATCCGGCCTGCGCCGCTTCGAGGCGCAGGCGCTTCTCTTCGCTTGCCAGAGCGTTGGTGAACTCGCCCAGACCGCCGGCGAGAACCGAGTCGATGTCATGTGAGGTCAGCTTTATCCGGTGGTCGGTGACCCTTCCCTGCGGGAAGTTATAGGTCCTGATCTTTTCCGAGCGCTGGCCCGAGCCGACCTGCGCCTTGCGCTCGGAGGCGATCGCCGCCTGCTGCTCGGCGAGCTGGCGTTCGTAGATCCTCGCCCGCAGGACACGCATCGCTTTCTCCCGGTTCTGCAGCTGGGATTTTTCGTCTTGCATCGAGACCACTATCCCGGTCGGCTTATGGGTGATACGCACCGCGGAGTCGGTCGTATTGACGGACTGGCCACCGGGTCCGGAAGAGCGATAGACGTCTATCTGAAGATCGTTCTGCTCAACCTGAACTTCAACC
>CALEMO010000203.1 GCA_937910825.1 uncultured Solirubrobacterales bacterium
GTTTTCTTCTTCAGCTCAAGGCTTGGCAGCAGGTTCCCTTCGGCCCAGGCGACCGAGTCGATGATTGAGATTTCGCTATGGCGTTCCTGGTTTTCTTCGGTCAGCACGCCGGGGCCGAAATCAGTCATGCCGTGGCCGCAGGAGGAGGCGTCGATCACCACCG
The DNA here is from genome assembly GCA_937910825.1 of uncultured Solirubrobacterales bacterium. GTDB lineage: Bacteria > Actinomycetota > Thermoleophilia > Solirubrobacterales > 70-9 > 67-14. The sequence goes on from CALEMO010000203.1 coordinate 164, forward strand.
GCAGCGCTCCGCCGCCGGTCCAGCGCCAGAGGCGCTCGACCGTCTCGTTCGCCTTGTAGGCGTGGGCGTCCTTGAAGCCTTTCGAGCTCCAGGGCACTGAGCAGCAGGAACCTTCGATGTCTTCGGGGATCCAGACGGGCATGCCGGCCCGCGCGGAGACGGCGACCAGTGCCTGTGGCAGGGAGAGATCGCCCGGGTCGCCCTTCGATCGGCCGAACATGCGGTTGATGCAGGCGGGCATATAGACCGCGGCGGCACCTTCGCGCTGAGTATCCGGCAGCGTAGGCGCGGCGGCCGGCGGCATCTTCTCGCTCCATACCGGCGCGAGGTCCTTGCTGACAAACGCTCGGGCTGCCTTGCTCAGGCCGCGTACCGGGGCGTCGCCCGCAACCCGGGAGATCGCGTTGCCGACCCTGAGGCCGGAGCGGGCGAGCTTCTCCACGCGGTCCCAGTTGCGAGCCGCGCGCAGGGCAATCTTTTCGGCGCCGGGAGTGTTCTGCTCAGCCCGGAAACTCTTGACTAAGGCCCCGGTATCGATGCCTACCGGGCAGGCCAGCAGACAGGATCCATCGGCGGCGCAGGTCTCGAGCGCGTCGTATTCAAATTCTTCGATCAGGATCTTGCGCAGGGCGTTGTCTTCCCCCTGACGGATCATCTCCCTCCGCAGCACTATGCGCTGGCGCGGAGTCGTTGTCAGGTTGCGGCTGGGGCAGACCGGCTCGCAGAATCCGCACTCCACGCAGGAGTTTGCGATCTCTTCGATTTCGGGCGTGGTTTTCAGGCCTTTCAGGTGCACTGTCTTGTCACGGTTCAGAACAACCCCCGGACTCAGAACATCTTCCGGATCGGCCAGTGCCTTCACCCGCCACATCAGCTCGGTCGCCTGCTCGCCCCATTCGAGCTCCACGTATGGCGCCATGTTGATGCCGGTGCCATGCTCGGCTTTCAGGGAGCCGTCGTACTTGGTGATGATCAGGTTCACCAGCTTGTCCATGAAAGCTTCGTAGCGCTCGAGATCTTCTGGCTTGGAGAAGTCGGGGGTCAGCATGAAGTGGAGGTTGCCGGCGGAGGCGTGGCCGGCGACTCCGGCCAGGAATTCGTGCTCGGCCAGCAGGGCCCGCAGCTCTTCGGCCGCTTCGGCCAGGCGCTCGGGACGCACGCAGACGTCTTCGACGATCAGGGCCGAGCCCGGCAGCTTGATCTTGCCGACCAGCCCATGCAGACCTTCGCGCACCCGCCAGTTGGTCTCGATTTTTTCTTCGTCACGGCTGAACTCGGGTGGCAGGATCAGCGCGTCGCGGTCGACGATCTCGAATGCCCGGGCCTCGGCGGCGTCGAGGGCGGCATCGTCGTCTCCGGGAAATTCGACCAGAAGGGCGGCCGATTCGGGATCGATGTCGCGGAAGTACTCCGGTGCGCCGGGCATGTTCCAGCCGGCGGCGATCAGGGCAGGCGCGACCATCAACTCGACCGCCGATGCGCCGGCGTCGACCAGAGCCTTGACTGGCGCGGTGGCGGTCGGGATGTCCGGGAAGTGGAGCCAGGCGAGGGTGGTCCTGACCGGGAGCTTCACGGTCTCGAAGCTCACCCGGGAGATGAAGGCCAGGGTGCCCTCGGAGCCGACGATCAGGCGGCGGAAGATCTCGACCGGGGTCTCGCCGTCGAGGAAGGCGCAGAGCCGGTAGCCGGTGGTGTTCTTGATCTCGAACTTGTGGCGGATGCGATCGCAGAGTGCCTGGTCGGCAAGAATTTCTTCGCGGATCGCCATCAGGCCGCTGGCCAGTTCGGGCTCGTCCGCTGCGAACCTTTCTTCGGCGTCGGGGGCGCTGCTGTCGACCACTGTGCCCGAAGGCAGGATGAACTCCATCGCGCTCACTGTTGAGTAAGAGTCGAGCCTGGTTCCGCAGCGCATGCCACCGGAGTTGTTGGCGACCACGCCGCCGACCGTTGCGATGTCGGTCGATGCCGGATCGGGGCCGAGTTTGTAGCCGTAGGGGGCCAGCACCTTGTTGGCGTGACCGAGCACGGTCCCCGGGCCGATCGAGGCGCGCTTGCCGTCGTCCAGCACTTCGACACCGCCGAAGTGGCGCCTTACGTCAACCAGGATGCCTTCGGTCTGGCCCTGTCCGTTCAGGCTCGAGCCGCCGGCCCGAAAGGTGACCGGGATGCCGATGCGGCGTCCGAATTCGAGCACCTTGCCGATATCCCCTGCGACCTTCGCCATGACCACGGCCTGCGGAAGCAACCGGTAGGGACTCGCATCGGATGCGTACCTGATGATGTCGCTTGCCCGGCTGAGTACCCGGTCCTCGCCGAGCAGATCGACCAGTTGCGAGCGCAGCGGTTCCGGTGTGCCGCCGGCGACCCACTCCGGTGCCCGGTCACTCGACGGTTCGCTCGGTTCCGGTGTGATCGCAAGCACGTCGGGTTCGAGCAGTGGCACGGTTCTTCTCCTAAAAGAGCGACATTCCCGGCTGGACCGGGATTTCGATCAGGCGCGGTTTCGGATCGGCGAAAGCACCCTTGATCGCGGTTTCGATTTCAGCGGCGGTCTTGACCATCTCACTCTCGATCCCGTAGCCGGAAGCGATCTGGGCCGATTCCAGAGCCGGCAGGTCGAGCCCGGGGGAGCCGGTCACCTGCTCGATCTCGGCGAACCACTTGAGGATCGCGTACTCCTCGTTGCGTAGGACGAGGAAAGTGACCGGGACGTCGTAAGCCGCGGCGGTCCAGAAGGCGGCGACCGCATACTGGACCGAGCCTTCGCCCAGCACGCAGACAACCGGGCGCTCGGGCTCGGCGATCTGGATGCCGACCGCTGCGCTCAGGCCGAAGCCGAGCCCGCCACCGCAGCCGAAGAAGTAGCTGTTCGGCTTGGAGATGCGCAGCTGGTTGCGCAGGGCGAGGGTGCTGGAGGGCGATTCGAGCACGACTACCGCGTCTTCGGGAATCTGCTCAGCGAGGATCGAAAGGATCAGCGAGGCGTTGACCGGGTCGGTCTCTTCGACGCGGCTCGGGCCAGGCCAGGCGGGTGGTGCTTCGCGTTCGGTCTGCTCGAGCTCGGCGAGCAGGGCCGTAAGAGTGAGTTTGACGTCGGCGACGATCGCATCGCCCATCGGGGCCCGGGCGGCTTCATCCGGGTCAGAAGTGATCTGGACCAGTGACGTGCCTTCGGCGAGGAAAGGCCCGGGGATGTTCGGGTAGTAGGCGAAAACTGACGAGCCCACCACCAGCACGAGGTCGTGGTCCTTGAGCGTCTCGCCGACCGGGCCGACTGCGGGTGGCAGTACGCCGCGCCAGTGGGGGTGACTTTCGGGGAAGCCGAGCCGTCCGCCACCAGTGGCGGGTGCCGCCCAGACCCCGAGGTTCTGCAGCTCGGAGAGGCTGATCATTTCGTCCCAGGCGCCGGCGGCGTCGATGTCAGGTCCGGCCACGGCGATCGGGTTCTTCGCGTCCCTGATCCGGGCGGCGAGCTCGGTGACCTGGACCGGGTCGGCTCCGGCCCTGCCGCTGACCTGGCGATCAATTACAAGCTGTGCGGCAGCCGCGTCGATCTCGACGTCCCAGTCGTCCATCGGCAGCGAGACCATCACCGGTCCGCAGGGCGGCAGTGATGCCAGGTGGATCGCATGAGCGAGGGCCAGCGGAACGTCTTCGGCCCGGGCGGGTTCATAAGCGAACTTGACGTAAGGGTGCGGCACCCGGATCGCGTCGCGGTTGGTCAGGTTCGACTGCATGGTGATCATCGAGCGGGCCTGCTGGCCGACGGTGATCACAACCGGCGAATGATTTGCCTGCGCGTTGAAGATCGCGCCCATCGCATTGCCGAGGCCGGGGGCCGTGTGGAGATTGACCAGCACGGGCTTGCCTGTGACCTGGGCGAAACCGTCGGCCATGCCGACCACCGCTGCTTCCTGAAGTCCGAGCACGTATTCGAAGTCGTCCGGATAGTCCTGAAGCATCGGCAGCTCGGTCGAGCCGGGATTGCCGAACATGGTGGTCATTCCCTGCTTGCGGAACAAGTCGTACGTGGCTTCGCGGACGGTAGGCATGGCGGCAGCCTATATCCCGATAGCCCTCAGGCGATCGTCTCCCGGGTGCCGGAGGCGACTGGCTGCAAAGATTCACTGGTGCGCAATAGAACGATTTCAGCGAT
>CALEMO010000204.1 GCA_937910825.1 uncultured Solirubrobacterales bacterium
CTTTTCCCCGATGGCGAAGAGGACCTTCCGGGTCGTGGCCAGGCAAATCGCGTGATGTCAGAGGCGGTGGCCTATGAAGTCACGAAGATTCTCAACGCCAATATCACTGGCGGCACCGGCACCGGCGCTTACACGGGCTGTTCGGGCCAGGCCGGCAAGACGGGAACCACCGACAATTTCATCGACGCCTGGTTCGTCGGATACCAGCCCAACCTTTCGACCGCGGCCTGGGTCGGCTATCCCGAGTCGAACAGCATCAGTACCGGCCTTTCTGGTGGTTCCACACCGGCCAGCATCTGGAACAGCTTCTATAACAACGCTGCTGTCCCCTGTGAATCTTTCCCGGTGCCGGATGAGGCGATGATCTGGGGCAAGTTCACCGGCCAATACACCGTCTCGAAAGACAAGACCAGCCAGTACGACGAGACAATCGATGAAACCGATGCGGGCAATAAGAATAAAAAGAAGCCCGGCGACGAAGCCGCCGACCCGAACAACCCGGATGCTTATAACCCGGGCGCCGGAACGCAGGAGCCGGCCGGTGGTGGACAGGCTCCGGCGCCGCCTTCAGGAGGTGGCGTCACGCCCCCGCCGGCTACGGGCGGGGTGACGCCGGGCTGATCAGCCGGCCGCTTCCTGGCTGGCTTCTTCGATCAGGTCGACCACGTCTTCGGCCTCGCGTCCTTCGTTGCGGCGGGAGATCAGGGTGACTACGCCGACGTAGATCAACTCGACCACGGTCTGAGTCGCGCGGACGGCGATCGCGATTGCCGCACCAACTCCGAAGCTGCCACTGGGCAGAGTCACCTTGACGGCCCAGGCGAAAGCTGCGTCCCGCACGCCGAGTCCGGCCGGAGTGACCGCCGAGACGACTGCAGCGAGGAAGCCGATCATCTGCGAAGCGGCCACGACGGCGAGGTCGCCGATATCGAGAAAATGAACCGAGCGGGCCGCGAAGTAGACCCCGACCCCCATGATGCACCAGACCAGCAGGTAGAGGACGTAGATCATCAGGACGGCCCTGAAGGACATGGTGGTCGGCAATGGCTCCCTGCCAAGTGCTTTGAGCACTTTTCGCGAGACCGGCTCGAAGATGCGCGGGTGCAGGAAGCCGACCAGCAGAGGCGTCACGAGCAGTGGTATCCAGCGAAGCGGATTGTCCTGAAGGTCCGGGTGGGCTATCAGGAAATAACAGGCGATGGTCAGGGCCGCGGCGATCGAGATCGACTGCTCGTAGACGATGCCCGCGGTTGAGACGCGCCTGGGCACACCCGCCTTCTCGGCCATCAGAACTCTGGCGAGCACGAAAAGCACCGACCCCGGTATGTAGCGGACCAGCAGCGGCTGTGCCCAGATCTTCTGGGTCTGCCACGAGCTCACCGGGGTTCCCATGGAGCGCAGGATCAGACCCCACAGGGAAGCGCTGAAGATGTAATAAAGAAGCATGGTCGCGATCGCGGGCAGCAGCCAGATCAGGTTGAACTCCACGCCTTTTTCCCGCAGCTCCGACCACTGGGTTACCACGGTCAGCACGAGAAAACCGAAGATCAGGAACGCGAAACCGCCCTGAAGGATCAGCCTGGTTGATTTTTTCTTCGGGGTCTTCTTGCCGATCGTCGAACCCAGATGGCCAAGACGATGGAGCAGGCTGGCAGAATCTTTCTTTTCGGCCTCGGTGGTTTCCTCGCTCATTCGACTGGTCATAGTGTCAGAGACCAATGGATGAGCGCGTTACTGAATTTGGGCTGATTAAACTGCTGGCCTCGCTGGCCGGGGATTCCCGGACCTCCTCGAGCAGGGTAAGAACGGGCATTGGCGACGACGCAGCGGTCGGTGTTCCGGGCGGAGCCACTGCCACGTCGGTGGATTCGCTGGTCGACGGTGTCCACTTCCGCAGGGCCTGGTGCCCACCCGAATCGATCGCGGACAAGGCGGTGGCCGCCGCGCTTTCGGACCTCGCAGCCATGGCGGCGCAACCCGGGGAGATATACGTCGCCCTCGGTCTGCCACCCGGCCTTGAAGCCGGATATGCGGAAGAACTCGCCCACGGGTTTACCGCAGCGGCAGGACGCTTCGACACGGTGCTCGCCGGCGGAGACATCGTTTCATCGGCCACCCTCTTCGTCAGTGTCACCGTAGTCGGGCACGCCGAGCGCGAAGATGGCTTCCTGCTTCGCGCCGGCGCCGGCGCCGGCGAGCTGGTCGCCGTCACCGGCGCTCTCGGTGGCGCATCGGCCGCCTTGTGTCTGTTGGAAGATCCGACACTTATCCTCAACGACGCCGGCCTGCGGCGGGCCCTGCTCGAAAGGCAGCTCTCACCCCGGCCGCAAATCGAGGCGGGCCGCCGGCTCGCCCTCGCCGGGGCGACGGCGATGATCGACGTAAGTGACGGTCTGGCAGCGGACCTCGCCCATGTCGCAGCTTCCTCCTCGGTGTTGATTCAGATCGAAGCCGATCAGGTCCCCGTGCAGCCCGGCGTGCCGGAAGTCGCGAAAATTGCGGGCCGTCAGGCGACTGGCATGGTCCTCGGCGGAGGTGAAGATTTCGAGCTTGCCGTGACCCTGGCGCCAGGCGATCTTGCCTCTGCGGTTTCGGCACTGGCAGAGATCGGGGTCAGCTTGACCCCGATCGGCCGGGTATGTGAGGGTGAGGGCGTGATCGCTTTCGAAGGTGGTGCCGAGCTCCAGCTTTCCCCCGGCTACGAGCACCTCGCCTGACGACCCGGGCTTGCCTATTCCCTATTCTGGGGGTTCATGCCCGCAAGCGTCAAAAGCCGCATCAGCGGCAGGAGAAACGCTCGCACCGCGTTTGTTGTCGCGGTAGCGGCCACACTTGTCATCGGCTTTTCAGCCTGTTCCGGCGGTGACGGGATCAACGATCAGCCACTTGGTGCCGGCACACCACCGGCAGAAGCGACCGAGGCTCCGCCGGTGAAGGTTGATTCGGCGGGACCTGTTTTCGATGCAGAGAAGGTCTACCGGGAGACAGTTGCCGGCGTGATTTCGGTCCGGGCGATTTTTGACACGGGGGCAGCCGGCGGCTCGGGATTCGTCCTCAGCGATGACGGAGAGATCGTGACCAACGCCCACGTGATCACCGATGGCCAGGGAGACGACCGGGCCGCCGCAAACCAGGTTTTCGTCGAATTTTTCGACGGCAATGTCCTGCCGGCTGAAATCATCGGCTTCGATCCGTTCAGCGACGTCGGCCTGATCAAGGTTGATCCGGACGAGGTCGACCTGACCCCGTTGAAGCTCACCGACAGTGAAAGTGTCCAGGTCGGTGAGCCGATCGCCGTGATCGGCAGTCCTTTCGGCGAGGAGTACTCGCTTTCAACTGGCGTCGTCTCACAGACTGGCCGGTCGGTCATGTCGCTCACCGACTTCCAGATCGATGGAGCGATCCAGACCGACGCATCGATCAATCCCGGAAATTCGGGCGGCCCGATGCTGAACGAATCCGGCGAGGTGATCGGGATAAGCCAGCAGATGAAGAGCGGCTCAGGATCCAGCGACGGCGTCGGATTCGGCGTGCCGTCGAACTCGATCCAGAATTCTCTCGGCCCGCTCCGCGAGAATGGCGTGCCGAGCTACGCCTACATCGGCGTAAGTACCCAGCCGGTTTACCCCCAGCTCGCTGACAAGCTCGGCTTCGACGTCGAGAACGGGGCCCTGGTTGCCGAGGTGGTCAAGGGCGGGCCCGCCGAGAAGGCCGGGATCAAGGGCGGCAACGAGCAGATCACCTTTCAGGCAGACATCTTCGAGATCGGCGGCGACCTGATCGTCTCGGCAAACGGGCAAGAGATCGAGCGAGCCGAAGACCTCGGGGTGATCATCGGCAGCCTCAGGTCAGGTGACACAGTTGAGCTCGGCATCATCAGGGACGGCAAGGAAATGACGGTCGACATCGACCTCGAGGAACGGCCGACCGCGCTCAGCCGCCCCGATCTCCAGCCCTGATATTTCACTCGGTTGAACCTCGGGAGCGTAGACTTGGGTAACGTGAATGCCTCCAACGAGAATGAATCTTCGCAACCGCTGACCATCGTTTCGAATCGGGGTCCCGCCAAGTTCGAACTCGATGACGATGGCGAACGTACGATGACCCGCGGCGGAGGTGGGCTGGTCACCGCACTTTCAAGTCTGGTCGCCGATCGTGACGCACTCTGGATCGCCTCTGCGATGACCGATGAAGACATCGCGATGACCGAAGAGAACGACTTCCGGCCGATCGACATGGAGCTGAACGACGTTCACTACAAGGTCCTGATGGTCGAGAGCGAGCAGTGGGCATACGACCGCTTCTACAACGTGGTTGCCAACCCGATCCTCTGGTTTATCCAGCACTACCTCTGGGACCTGTCGAACGCTCCGGATATCCGTGAGTCGGAACGGCGCGCCTGGGATGAGGGTTATCAGGTGGTCAATCGCGATATTGCCGATTGCGTGATCGAACAGATCAAAGGCCGCGAGCAGCCGCTGGTGATGCTTCACGACTACCACCTCTATACGGCCCCGGCGATGATCCGTGAGGCCAGGCCGGATGCCCTGCTCCATCACTTCGTGCACATTCCCTGGTCGCAGCCCGACAGCTGGCGGGTTTTGCCGACCCGGATCAGGGAGGAGCTGCTGAACGGCCTGCTCGGCAACGACATCATCGGCTTCCATACCTCCACCTATTGTCACAATTTCCTCTCCTGCTGCCGCAGGCTGATGGGCTACGAAGTGGACTACGACGAAGTCAGCGTGACCCACCCGGGCGGCAAGACGCTCGCCCGCGCTTACCCGCTTTCGATCGATGCCGAAAGACTTCGGCGGGTCGCCGTCTCGCCTGAAGTCACAGAGGCGGAGAAGGAAGTCCTTGCCCGCCGGCGCGAGCACCTCATCCTCAGGGTGGACCGGGCCGACCTGTCGAAGAATGTGCTGCGGGGTTTCACCGCTTTCGACACCTTCCTTGAGCAACATCCTGAATTCCGTGAAAAGGTCACCTTCGTCGCCCACCTTCAGCCGTCAAGGCAGGACGTTCCGGAATACGCCGAGTACCTGGAGCGGATCGAGGCCCTGGTGGCGGTCGTCAACCATCGCCACGGCACCACCGACTGGATGCCGATTGACCTGCGGGTGTACGAGAACTTCAACGAAGCGGTCGCGCGCTACAAGCATTTCGACCTGCTGATGGTCAATGCGATCTTCGACGGCATGAATCTGGTGGCGAAGGAGGCCCCGGCGATCAACCTGCGTGACGGGGTGGTGATGCTCTCGGAGAACACCGGTTCGCACGAGGAACTCCAGGAGCATGTGCTGACCGTCAATCCGTTCGACATCCAGGATCAGGCAGATACGATCTACCGGGCGTTGACCATGCCGGCTGAAGAACGACGAACCCGCGCGGACGGCCTCCGGCGGGTGATCGACTCGAGAACTCCTTCCGACTGGATCGACGAGCAGGTCGTTGACATCGACGCACTGCGTGACCGGCTCACCGAGGCGAGCGATGGCCCGTGAAACGCCGGGCGCTGATCTCACTTGCCCTGATCACCCTGGCGGGCATCGCCACCCCGGCCACTTCAACTGCCGCCCCGAAGCTCAAGAGGTGCGACATCGGGGCGAACAAGGCTTTCCGCTGTGGACACATCAAGGTGCCGGCGGTTCGCGGCCTGCCCTCGCTCGGCAAGCAGAAGATCGGCTTCGCGGTGCGACCCCGAGGCGACCTTTCAAGACCATCGAAGGGCGCGATCGTTTTCGTCGAAGGTGGACCCGGCTACGCGGCAACCAACTTCGATTCGATCAAGGCTATGGGTGCTGTGTTTGCCCCGTTCCTGAAGCGTCACGAACTGATCGCGATCGATCAGCGTGGAACCGGGCGCTCTGAAGCGCTGCTATGTGGCGAGCTTCAGCGCGGCCGGGTACCCGCGTACAAAGCGCTGAAGGCCTGTGCCAAAAAGCTCGGCCCGGGCTATCAGGGTTATACGACCGCCGAATCAGCCGCAGACGTTGAGGCGGTACGCAAGGCGATCGGCCTCCCGAAGAGCAGAATGATCCTCTACGGCGACTCCTATGGGACTTATCTTGGCCAGTCCTACGCGGCGCGCTACGGCGACCGGCTGAAGGCCCTGATCCTCTCCTCTGCCTATCCGGGCAACGACCCTTTCTGGCGGACCCTCTACCCCGCGGCAACGAACGCCCTGCGGCTGGCCTGCCGGCGCTTTCCGGAATGTCGCGGCGATGCCCTCGGCCGTTTCAAGCGCACGCTCAGGCGGGTCGGGGTCAGCTCGGGTTTCACCGGGAACATCCTGTCCTATCTGGTCGGGGACGCGGCTAATTATGCCCCTGACGGATACCGCCGTCTCAATTCGGCGGTATCCGCGTATCTCGCGGGAAAGCCGAGGCGGCTGCGTGGGTTGAGCGACCCCGGGCCACCCGGGTCCGGACCCACCCGGTACTTCTCCGAAGGTATGTACGCTGCGGTGGTCTGCAATGACTATCCGGTTGTCTGGAACCGGGCGTCGTCGGTTCCCGAGCGCCGCCGGCAGTTCCGCCGGGCAATAGCCGGCTTCCGGCCTTCGAATCTATTCGCCCCGATACCGAAGGCGACCTGGATGCGTGATCCGGCCAGCGACATCGATGCCTGTATCACCTGGCCCTCTCCGACCGATCAGATGGAGCCACCGATCCCGGTCGGACAGAAAATGCCCGGCGATCTGAGGACCCTGGTGCTGGCCGGTGAATTCGATGCGATCACTTCGGTCAAGGAAGGCCGGCAGGTCAAGCGGCGATTCCCCCGCGGCCGGCTATTCGTGGTTCCCAACCGGGGTCACGTTTCCGAGCTCTACTATCCGTTCAAGTCGCGCGCCACGGGTCGGATCCGCCGATTCATGAAGAACCTGGACTGATGGTCTCGGCCAGACGGACGATGCGGGGCGCGAATTCAGCGGAGCTGACTCAGCGGGGAGCAAATTCCTGGGACCCGTCGGTTGGCATCCGGGGGCTGGATCCCGGCGACGACTGATTCGTCGGAACGGCCGCTCCGGTTGAAGGTGAGGCGAGTCCGGCTGGACTGGCAGCGGCGGCCACGGGGGCGACTACCGATGTGGCCGGACGGGCAGCAGCTGACGCCCCGGGGGAACCCGTTGAACCGGAGGCAGCAGGTGACCCGGGCGAATTGGTTGAACCGGCTGCGACGGGTCCGGATCCCCTGGAACCAGGCCGGTTCGACGCCCTGCGGTTGCCCCCCTTTGCCTTGCGAAGGCGATTCTGCGCGTTGCGAGCACGCCTGTCGCTTGCCTTCGAACGCTTGAGTCGCCAGCTCGCCGTAAGATAGTGCTGGCGACGCTTGCCGTACTTTGAGCCAGAATCTTCTGACCGTCCCGAGGGTGCGGGCAAGGAAGCTGCCGAGCTGCGATCCGACGGCAGGAAACCGACGTCTGGTGGGAGATCCGGCGGATCCGGCACTCGCAGCAGCCCAGGCAGTACTGATGCTGCGATCGCCAGAAGTCCGAGCATTGCCGCGACCCTGATCGCACGTTCGCGATCCACTCTGAGCTGCTTCATGCCCACTTGAGGCCGGGGCGGGGCAGTCTCTCCCCCCAAAGCCCGTTATAGTCCCGCGTCGATTTTGTCTGACGAAACCCGCCAATACGAACTGGTCCTCATGCTCGACCCTGCGGTCGAGGAGGAAAACCGAGAGAAAATGGTCAACGAGACCAGGACCTCGATCGATTCTGCCGGAAGCCTTCTGCACGAAGACAACTGGGGCGTTCGCGAGATGGCCTACGAGATCGACAAGAAGTCCGAGTGCGATTACCGCTGGTTCCGCTTTGAAGCACCCCGGCAACTCCTGGTCGATCTTGATCACAATCTGAAGATCACCGATGGCGTCATGCGCTTCCGGATCTTCAAGGTCGACCCCGACGCCCCGGTCCTGCCTGCCCCGCCGGCTACCGCCGCGATCATGCAGCCGACTGGTGACGACGACGAGCGCCGCGGCCGCGGAGGCCGTTACCGAGACGACTGAGCTCGGCTCTCAGCACAGCTTCGAAAAGGCCGCCCAACTGGGCGGCCTTTTCTATGCGTTGGGACAGAGGGCAAG
>CALEMO010000205.1 GCA_937910825.1 uncultured Solirubrobacterales bacterium
ATCGGGGCGACTGGATTTGAACCAGCGACCTTTCGACCCCCAGTCGAATGCGCTACCAAACTGCGCCACGCCCCGTGCGTGAATGCGGCACTTTATAGGGAGCGGCCTGGTGCCGGGTCCCGCCGTAGCGCGGACAAAGCGGGTGACGGGAGTCGAACCCGCCCTAGGAGCTTGGAAGGCTCCTGTGCAACCGATACACCTCACCCGCAAACGTTTCAGCGGCCGATTATACGAATTTGTACTCAGCCTGAAACAGCGGGGCTACTAGGATTCGAACCTAGACGAACGGTTTTGGAGACCGTCATGCTAGCCGTTGACATCATAGCCCCAGACATCGCATCCTAGCGACGATTCGCGGCGGGGCACGTTCACCTCTGCAGCGGAAACGTCCGAAGCGATTGCGAACATGTGTTCGTGGTCGGCGCCGGGAGGACTTCCGCTCTGGCGGGGGTGGCGTCGGCGACTCAGTTCAGCCCGTCGAGCCAGTCGACCAGTGCCTGGCCAGGCTTCTGCCAGCCTTCATCGAGCATCAGGTCGTGACCCAAGCCGGGAAATTCGATCAGGGGCGCGGAGTACCGGCGGGCTGTGTCGCGCACGTCGGCAAGGGGAATCAGACGGTCGTCGGCTGTGCCCATCACCATCACTGGCGGGTCGCCAAGTGGTGGAGGCGATGGCTTGTGCAGGAGCACCTGGAACTGGGCCAGGGCCGACTCCTTGCCGCACTGCGCCAGGTACAGATCAGCCTGTTCATGGCCGAGCCCCTTGAACAGATAGTCGTATCGCAGCGGCAATGAGCCGCCGGCCAGGATCCTGGCTGCGTCAGCCGGGTGATGGCGGGCGATCAGAGCCAGGGGTCCGAAGCCCGGTCTGGCCGGGACCGGTGCGATGAGCGAAACCGCGCGGGCCGGGTACCTGGCGATCACTTTCTGGACGACCAGGCCCCCTAGACTGTGGCCGACGATGACCGGCTGCCTGTTGAGCTTCGCCGCGGTTCGAATCACATCATCGGCGTAGTCCACGAGCCGCGCCCCGAATAGCGCGCCTTCGCTCTCGCCGTGGCCCCTCAGGGAAACCGCGTAGGCGGGATAGCCGGCGTCAAGGACCAGGTCGACCCAGTTGTGCCAGCACCAGGCGCCGTGGCCGAGGCCGTGCACGAAAAGTACGGGCGGCCTGCCGGTCGCCTTGCCGGGCAGCCGCTCGATCAGTTCAAGCTCGGGTTCGACCGATGTTCCGATCGTCTGCTCTGCGTCCACCGGCCCAGAATAGACCCCCGGGGGCTGCGCTGGATGCGGACGAGAGGACTCGAACCTCCACACCCTCTCGGGTACCAGGACCTAAACCTGGCGCGTATACCAGTTCCGCCACGTCCGCAGAAAATGGGATGCCGACTGCGTGCATCCGCAATTGACTTTATGATCGCACTCATGGCCATTGGAGAGGCGAGACCCGGTTACGAGCTTTGGCGACCCAACCGGGCAAAATCAAGTTCGCTCACCGCGCGTTTCGTCGTGATGCTGCTTCTGCTCGTATCCGCCTTCTTGATGCTGGTGGTCGTGATCGGGGGCTGGCCGCTGCTGGTCGGTGGATCGACCTTCGGGCTCATCGGAATCATCTTCGCCTTGATCTATGTGTTACTCGGCATCATGGTTTTCCGCTGGAGCCGAGGGGCGCTTACCGTCGCGATCGCGTTTTCCGTACTGCTGATGATCTACTGCGCGGTCGGCGCTGGGTCCTGGTTCGCCCGTGACAAGCCCGGCTTTGAAGAGGCGGCCCTGCCGTCGGACCTGATCGGCCTGATCGTCCTGATCCTGATCCCGGTACAGCTCATGCTGACCGTCGCGGCTGCGATTGCCTTCACACAGGAGTGGCATGTCGAAGAGGAACGCTTCCTCGGCGAGGGAGAAGGCACTCCCCGGCCGCGGGCCAAGTCGAGGGGTGATAATTCGGAAGGTACTCCCGTGGTTGCACCCAGAAGCGCGGCCCGGACCACACGGTCCGAACCGACCTGAACTCGGCGATCGCCATAGACTTATCCCCCCTGCGGCGGTGGCGGAACTGGTATACGCGATGGATTCAAAATCCATTGCTCGCAAGGGCATGTGGGTTCGATTCCCACCCGCCGCATGGGTTTCCGGAAACGCGCTGACCTGACCCATGGCCACCACCGATCGAAAACAGCCCCCAACAGGCATCGCCGGCAGTGATCGCGAACGCCGTGCCGCCGAGCGACTGGCCGAATCACTCAGGGGTCTGGGCCGTTCTGCCGGGGTTGAACCGGTAACGGTGCGCATCTCCGAGACCGGCACGATCACCGCCCACGCGCTGCTCGCCCTGGCCGGCGGTCTTTTCGGGCTGAAATGGCCGCTGATCGGCGCGGCTATCGTATTGCTGGTTTCTTTTTCTTTTTACGCAGAGCGCAGCCTGGGCATGCCGCTGATCGGCAGGCTTATGCCGACGCGGGCTTCCCAGAACGTGATGTCCCCTCCCCCCGGCCCCGCCTGGGCCGATGGGATCGAAGTTCTGCTGACCGCGGGATACGACCTGCCTTCGAGCTATCCGTTCGGTGAATGGCTTTCCCGTCACTTAGGTGGACGGCTGACCAGCGACCGTCTGCTGCTCTGGG
>CALEMO010000206.1 GCA_937910825.1 uncultured Solirubrobacterales bacterium
CGAGCTTCATGGCGCTTGCCGCGGCCACCGGTGGCGAGTTGCGGATCCGGGAGATCGAGCCCCTGGACCTGATCATGATCCGCAGGCAGTTCCGGCGCCTCGGCTTCCAGTCGGTGGTCGAAGGCCGGGACGTGATCGTTCCGCCGGCCCAGAACCTGCGGGTTCAGGCGGATGTCGGCGGCGCAATCCCGAAGATAGAGGATGGTCCCTGGCCGGCTTTCCCGGCGGACCTGACCTCGATCGCCCTGGCACTCGCCACGCAGGCTGAAGGCGAGATCCTGATCTTCGAGAAGATGTTCGAGAACCGCCTCTTCTTCGTCGACAAGCTGGTCGCGATGGGCGCACGCATCACGCTCTGCGACCCCCACCGGGCAATCGTTTCGGGTCCGAGCCGGCTCCACGGAGAACGCGTCGACAGTCCGGATATCAGGGCGGGCATGGCGATGTTGATCGCCGCACTGGCCGCTGAAGGAAAGTCGGAAATCGGCAACATCCGACAGATCGACCGCGGCTACGAAAATATCGAAGCCCGGCTGCAGTCGCTTGGTGCCCACATCGAGCGCGTAGAGGAATAGCGGGGCTGCCTTGATCCACCCGATCCCTCCAGGCACCCGCGATGTGCTGCCAGACGAGATGCGCGAACTGCGTTGTCTCCAGACGACCCTGCTTGACGTCTTCGAGAAGCACGACTTCAACGAGGTCCGTACGCCGACCATCGAATATGCCAACGTCGTTGATCGTGACGATTGGGTTGATTCCGGCGCCTACCGCTTTTTCGACGATCGTGGCGAACTGCTGGCGCTGCGTACCGACATGACCATCCCGATCGCCCGGCTGGTGGCGACCCGCTTCGGCGAGGTCGAACCGCCGTACCGCCTGAGCTACATGGCAAACGCCTACAAGGCGGTTACTCCCCAGCGCGCGCAGCTGCGTGAGTTCGGTCAGGCCGGAATCGAACTGATCGGGATAGGTGGAGCCGAAGGCACAGCAGAAGTGGTTGAAGTGCTGACTCGCTCGCTCGATGCAGTCGGCTTGGGACGCTCCGTGGTCGGCCTGGGGGATTCGCACCTCTGGGGTTGCCTGCTGGCCGACTTCTCTGCCGGTGAAGACCTGATCCGAAAGACCGCGACCCGATTGGCAGACCACGACATCGTCGGGCTGGAAATCGAACTTGAGAGTGCCGGAAAGCTCAGCAACGAGCAGATCTCGGCTGCGGTCGAGTTGACCCAGTTGCGTGGCGGACCTGAGGTCATCGCTACCGCGCGCGGAGCCGGCGGCAGTTCATTCGAAGCGAGCCTCGACAGCCTTCAGCAGAACTACGACGCGATCGTCAGCCGGGGCGGAGCCGACCGGATCCAGGTCGATCTGGGCATGCTGCGAGACCTTGGCTATTACAGCGGACCGATCCTCGAGGTCTATGAGCCGTCGGTCGGTGAGGTCCTTGGCGGAGGCGGACGCTACGACGGCTTGATGCAGAAGTTTGGCGTCGATCAGCCAGCAGCCGGCTTCAGCCTCTATGTGGAGCGCCTGCACAAAGCCCAGCTTGAGGGCGGGGCCGCCGATGTTTGAGCTGCTGAACGATCCTGAAGGGCCGCTGAAGCTCGCTGTGCCTCGCGGCGCCCTGCTGGATGAAACCCTCGACCTGCTGGACTCGATCGGGATCGATACCGCCGGGGTGCGAAGCGACTCCCGGTCACTCGTCTTCGACGGTGGTGAGCTGACTCTGGTCACGATGCGTCCATATGACGTGCCGACCTATGTCGAAGCAGGTGCGGCCGACCTTGGCATAACCGGCAAGGACGTGCTGCTGGAGCAGGCCGACCGATCGGTATATGAGCTGGTGGATCTCAAGAACGGTTATTGCCGCATGGTGCTGGCCACCCAGAAGGGCGACCCCGGCCCGAGCGAGCACCAGCGTCGCCTGGGCATGATGAGGATCGCCACCAAATATCCGCGCATAGCGGAGGAATACTTCGAAGCACACGGCCGTCAGGTCGAGGTGGTCGAAGTGAAAGGTTCGATCGAACTCGCGCCGCTGGTCGGGCTGGCCGACGGAATCGTTGACCTGGTCGCCACCGGCCGCACCCTGGAAGAGAACAACCTCGAGGTACGCGAGGAAATAGTCGAGTGCACGGCCCGCCTGGTCGCCAATCGTGTCTCCTACAAACTGCGCGCGGCTGAAGTCGACCCACTGGTCCGTCGTCTGCGGGAGGCCGCCGGGTGATTCACCGCCGGCTTGAATGGACCGAGCCGGAAAAGCTGGCCGCCGAAATCCGCGAATGGTTCGGCAGCGGGTCAGGCGACGTTGATGTGAGCGCGATCGCCGATGCGGTGGCGCAGGGTGGGGACCGGGCCGTAATCGAGCTCACCAATCGATACGACGCGACCGAAGCAACGATCGAAAGCCTTGAAGTAGGCCTCGGACAGGCGGAAGAGGCGCTTGAAGACCTTGATCCGGGGCTCGAGGCGGCTCTCAGAACCGCTGCTGAAAATGTGCGTCTGGTCGCCGAAGCGCAGCTCGGAGGGGACGAGAAGAAGGTTGAACTTCCGCAGGGCCAGTCCGTGATCGTCGGCGAAGTCGCTGTGGTGTCTGCGGGGATTTACGCGCCGGGTGGCCGGGCAACCTACCCGTCGTCCCTGATCATGGGCTGCGTACCGGCCCGGGTGGCGGGGGTTGAGCGACTGGTTGTCGTTTCGCCGCCGGGTCCCGATGGCAAAATCGACCGGACGACCCTTGCCGCGGCGGCGATCTGCGGCGTCGACGAGATCTACGCAATGGGTGGAGCGCAGGCGATCTTCGCCCTCGCCCGAGGTACCGAATCGATCGAGCCGGTTGACGTGATCGCCGGTCCCGGAAACGACTGGGTCCAGGCAGCAAAGAAAGCGGTCTTCGGAGAAGTGGGCATCGATTCGCTGGCCGGGCCATCCGATCTGATGATCGTGATCGGGGAGGACACGGATACGGGCATCGCTGCTCTTGATCTCTGCGCCCAGGCTGAGCATGGAAGTGAGAGCCCTCTGCTCGCCGTGGGCCCGAGCGATTCGGCACTCGACGGCCTGGTGGCCGAAGTTGACCGCATCGCCGCAGATAACCCGAGCGTCAAGGACTGCAGACTGACCTGTGTGGTGGCGCCAGACGCCAACCTGGCAATCGAGTTGGCCAATTCATTCGCGCCTGAGCATCTCCAGCTGATGGACGCGGAGTCCGCCAACATGGCCGATCGAATCCGCACCGCGGGCTGTGTCTTCACCGGCCCCGAGTCCGCCACAGCCTTCGGTGACTACATCGCCGGTTCGAACCACATATTGCCGACCGACGGCACCGGCAAGATTTTTGGCCCACTTTCGCCGCAGACCTTCCGGCGCAAGACTGCGCGGGTAAGCTTGGACCACGCGGCAGTTTGCCGCCTGGCCGGACCGCTGGATGCCGTTGCCAGGGCGGAAGGACTGCCGGTCCATGGTAAATCGGCGACCGCGAGAATGGACCCCGACCGGAGCAGAAATGGCTAGACGAGCAGAAATCAAGAGAACGACCAACGAGACGAGCATCGAGCTGAAGCTCGACCTGGATGGAGGAGCGGCTGCCTCTGAAACCGGAGTCGGCTTCTTCGACCACATGCTCGACCTGCTCGCCCGTCACGGCAACCTTGGCCTCGACGTCCGGGCGACCGGCGACCTTGAGACCGGCTCACACCACACGGTCGAAGACGTAGGCATCGTCCTCGGGCAGGCGATCGATCAGGCTCTGGGCGACCGGAGCGGCATCCGCCGCTATGGATCGGCGGTGGTCCCGATGGACGAAGCGGCCGCCGAATGTGCGATCGATATCTCCGGGCGTCCGCTCTTGGTTTTCAGGGGTGAAGTCCCGGTGACGTCGATTTCGAACTTTGAAACCGAATTGACCGAAGAGTTCTTTCGGGCGGTTGCCAACGCAGCGAAAATGACGCTCCACATGGAGATCCGGTACGGCTCGAATGTGCATCACATGATCGAAGCGGCCTTCAAGGCTTTCGCGAGGGCACTCAGGGTGGCGGTTTCGATCGACCCCGACGAAAAGGGCGTGCCCAGTACCAAAGGCACGCTGAATAGTTGAACGGCGCCCCGGCACTCGCCATCCTCGATTACGGGATGGGCAACCTGCGCTCGGTCGAGAAGGCGTTGGAGAAGGTCGGTGCCCGGCCATCCATCACCTGCGACCCGGAAGCGATAGCCGGCGCCGACGGCCTCGTTCTGCCGGGAGTCGGTGCTTTCCCGCGGGCCATGTCGAAGATTCGGGAGCGTGGGATCGACTCTCTCCTTGATGATGCGGCCGCGCAGGACAAGCCGATTCTCGGGATCTGTCTCGGCCTGCAGCTGCTTTTCGATTCATCGGTCGAGCTGGGCGGCGACGAAGGCCTCGGCCTGCTGTCCGGCCCGGTGAACCAGATCCCGTCTGGTGGCCGGAAGATCCCGCATATCGGCTGGGCCGCTGTGAGCTGGCAGCAGACATCCCCTTTGATCGACGGACTGAGGCCTGGCGAGCCGTTCTATTTCGTGCATTCGTTCGTCCCCGAGCCCGAAACCGACGAGATCGTCGGTACGGCCGAGTATGGAGGACACTTTGCCTGCGTGGCATCGCGTGGCAATACCTACGGCGTTCAGTTTCACCCGGAAAAATCGAGCATGGCCGGACTCCGGCTACTCACGAACTTCGTCTCGATCTGCAAGCGCAGCGAGTCCCCGGAATGATTCTCTACCCGGCCATAGACATCCTCGGTGGCAGGGCGGTTCGCCTGCTCCAGGGCGAGTACGACCAGGAAACGGCCTACGACGACGATCCCGTTGATGCGGCACGGCGGTGGGCGGACGGTGGCGCGACCTACCTTCATGTGGTTGATCTCGACGGAGCAAAAGCCGGCATACCGGTCAACCTCGAGACGATCAGGCGAATCGCCGGATCGGTCGACTGCCCGATCGAGGTCGGCGGTGGGCTGCGAACCCCGGAAGCGGTGGCCAATGTGCTTTCGGCCGGGGCGGCCCGGGTCGTGATCGGTACCGCTGCTCTCCGGGACCCGCAGTTCCTCTCCCATGCGATCGCTAAGAACGGCGCCCAAAAGGTTGTCGTTTCGGTTGACGCCAGGGGCGGCAAAGTTTCGCTGGCGGGCTGGACCGAGTCCAGCGGCGTCGATGTGGCCGATGCGGTCGCTGACTTGAGCGGTCGTGGGGTGGAGCGCTTTCTTTTTACACCGATCGAAGTGGACGGGATGATGACCGGCCCAAACCTGCCTGAGTTGGCCAGAGTGG
>CALEMO010000207.1 GCA_937910825.1 uncultured Solirubrobacterales bacterium
GAGCAGGTCCGGCTCATAAACGGCTTCAGCCGTCTCAACCGCCACCCTGCGCAGCTCGGCCGGTAGTGGCGCCGATCTGTATAGGTAGCCCCTCTGGCTCTCGAAGTGTTCGGCCAGCTCGCGTCCGGCGTCGCGGTAGCGGCGGTATTCGAGCATCCTCGCAACCAGTTCTTCCACGGCCTCGGCGGGCTCCATCTCGCTGAGTTCGTCTTCGGCCCCGGGCAGCATGAGGCGGGACTTGATCTCGAGCAGCGACGCTACGAGCAGCAGGAACTCGGTCGCGACTTCGAGCTCGATCTCGCCTTCCTGCTCCAGCTTGGTGACGTAACTGGCTACGACTTCGCCTAGTTCGACTTCGAGCAGACTGACTTCCTCCCGCAGCACGATGCTGAGCAGAAGATCGAACGGCCCAACGAAGACATCCAAGTCCAGGTCGAGGTCCAAATCCAGTCTGGAAGCCATTCGGACAGGATAAAGGGGTGATCGGTCGGCGCCACCACGGTTATTCGCAAATTGCGGAGATTGGCGCATGACAGACTCGGCACATGGAAGCAGACGGCGTATTTTCCGGTGGCGGGGTAAAAGGAATCGCCTTTGCGGGGGCGATCGCCGCAGCCGAAGAGGCGGGATACGACGGCTGGCAGAGCCTGGCCGGGACCTCGGCCGGCGCGATTGCGGCCATGGCCCGAGCCGTACGGATCAGCTCCGGATATCCCTACATCTTTGCACCGATCGAGATGCGGGACCGGGCCACCGGAAAGAACGGGGTCATGGTCGACGGCGGGGTCGCCAGCTCGTTTCCGGTCTTCCTTTTCGATCGCCCGGACCCGCGACACCCGACTTGGAGATTTCGCCTGCATTCAGGGCTTGGAGCTGATCAGCCGTCGAGCCGGTAGATCAGCGGCCTCGACTGGCCGATAGAAATGGCCTGGGGCATCCTCGATACGGCGATGAACGCATTCGACAACCGCGGCCTGGTCGGCTTCGCCGATCGCGCAGTCTCAATCCCGACCGGCGGGGTCGACACCCTCGACTTTGACCTCTCCCCGGAAGGGCAGGAGTTCCTCTACCAGTCAGGCTATAAGGCGGCCGGCGAGTTCTTTGCTGGCAATCCGAGTGGTCGCAACAGCCTCGGCCAGACACCGCCTTAAGTCAGGGGGGCCCGATCCCCATCGCGCTACGTACGTCGGCGAGGGTCTGCGAGGCATATCCACGAGCCCGCTCGGCTCCGGTGGCGAGGATCCTCTCCAGTTCAGCATCGTCGGCGCGGATCTCCGGATAGGCGTCCCGTACGGGAGCGAGAAACTCGACCACGGAGTCAGCGACTGCCTTCTTGAAGTCCCCATATCCAGCATCGGCGAAATCATTCTCGATCTCATCCTCGGCTTTGCCGGACGCGACAGAGAGGACGCCGATCAGGTTGGCAATTCCGGCCTTGTCTTCGCCGCGGCGAATTTCCCGGCCTGAATCGGTGACCGCGCTGCCGAACTTCTTGCGGATCGCCTTTTCTTCATCAAGCACGAAAACCCGCCCGGAGTCGGCGCCCACGCTAGTCGACATTTTGCGATCAGGCTCCTGAAGGTCCATCACTTTTGCCCCGACCTCCGGGATCCGGTGCTCGGGCACGACCAGGGTCTCCCCGAAGCGCTCGTTGAATCGCCGGGCGATCTCCCGCATCAGCTCGATGTGCTGGCGCTGGTCCTCCCCGACCGGTACTTCGTTCGCCCGATAAGCGAGCACGTCGGCGGCCTGGAGCACCGGGTAGAAGAAGAGGCCGGCGGAAACCAGTTCCTTCTGGCTAGCCGACTTGTCCTTGAACTGGTGCATGCGGTTGAGATCACCGTGGGCGGTGACGCTGCCGAGCAGCCAGGAGAGTTCGGTGTGTTCCTTGACATCCGACTGGCGGAACAGCACGCAGCGCTCGGGGTCGAGCCCGGCCGCAAGCAGGATCGCGGTCGTATCGTGAAGCCGCTTGCGCAGCTCCTTCGGGTCGTAGGAAACCGTGATCGCATGCAGGTCAACGATGCAGAAGACCGCCGGTTCGCCGCGGTCCTGAGCCTCCACGTACTGGCGGATCGCTCCGATGTAATTTCCCAGGTGCTTTTCACCGGTGGGCTGGATGCCAGAGAAGATTCTCATTTCTCAGGCCAGCGAGCGGGCGATGACGACCCGCTGGATCTCGTTGGTTCCTTCGTAGATCTGGGTCAGCTTGGCGTCGCGCATCATGCGCTCGACGGGGTACTCCTTGACGTAGCCGTAGCCGCCCAGGACCTGGACGGCCTCGGTGGTCACGTCCATCGCCACATCGGAGGCGAAGAGCTTGGCCATCGCCGAATACTTGCCGAGCTTCGGATCGTCGGTTTCGGCCATCGACGCTGCGCGGTAAAGCAATTCCCGGGCAGCAGCGGTCTTGGTCTCCATGTCGGCCAGTTTGAACTGGATGCCCTGGAGCTGGTTGATCGGCTTGCCGAACGCGATGCGCTCCTTGGCGTAGTCGGCCGCAAAATCGGTGGCTCCCTGGGCGATGCCGACGGCCTGGGCGGCGATGCCGAGTCTTGAGCGATCCAGCGTCTGCATGGCGCAGATGAAGCCTTTGCCGACCTCGCCGATCACGTTCTCATCCGGCACGAAAACATCTTCGTAAACCGGCTGGCCGGTCGGAGAGCCCTTCATGCCCATCTTGTGCTCGAGCGCGTCGATCCGGAAACCGTCGCTGTCAGCCATCACGGCGAAAGCGGTGATTCCGCGTGAGTACTTCACATCCGGATCACTCACGGCAAATGTCACGTACATGTCGGCCACGCCGGCGTTGGTGATCCAGTTCTTAGCTCCGTTCAGGATCCAGCCACCGTCGGTCTTCATCGCCCGGGTGCGCATCGCGCCCGGATCAGAACCAGCGTCAGGCTCGGAAAGGCAAAACGCTCCGATCATTTCCCCGGCAGCCATCTTCGGAAGGATGCGGTCTTGGAGCTCTTCAGAGCCATGAAGCTTGAGCGGAAGCGAAGAGAGGTCCTGCGCGGCAACGATCAGTGAGGAGGAGGCGCAGCCCTTGGCGATCTCTTCGATAGCCGCGACCAGCATCAGGTCCCCGGTCCCCAGGCCACCATGCCGCTCCTCGAAAGGAAGGCCGAAAAGATCGTGGTCTGCGAAGAGCTTGCGGATGTCTTGCGGGTACTCGGCCTTTTCGTCGATTTCCGCGGCGCGTGGCGTGACCTTCTCCTGCACCATCTTGCGGATCATTTCCAGAAAATCGAGCTGGTCCTGGTTCAGGCCGTACTGGGGGGCTCCATCAGACATCAATTACACGCGTCCTTGTCGATTCGAAAGTTGGAGGTAAAACCTACCTTGGCTGGCGAATCACTGGCCGGCGAGTGGCTCCGACTTCGTCCAACCGTCTGACCGGCGTGGTGTACGGGGCGTTCTGGGCAATGCCGGGATCCGCTTCAGCCTCTTCGAGAATCTTCTCGATCGCGTCAGCGAACTCGTCGAGGTGCTCTTTGGCTTCGGTCTCGACCGGTTCGATCATCAGGGCCTCGTCGACCAGCAACGGGAAATAGACGGTCGGCGGGTGAAAGCCGAAATCGAGCAGGCGCTTGGCGAGGTCCAGCGTCTTGATGCCGAGCTGCTTTTTCATCGGTGCGCCGGAAAGTACGAACTCATGCATACAGTGCCGGTCGAACGCCACCGGCAGGTACTTGCCGGCCCGGCCTTCAGACAACCTTTTCTTCAGATAGTTCGCATTCAGCACCGCCAGCCTCGACGCCTCGGTGAG
>CALEMO010000208.1 GCA_937910825.1 uncultured Solirubrobacterales bacterium
CTTCGGTGGCCGTCGCGTCGTGGCCGCTGAGGTCACGGACGCGCTCCAGCCGGTAGCGGATCGTGTGGCGATGGGTGAACATCTGCTTCGCCGTGGCCGGCACGTTCGCGTCGCTGTCGAGATACATCTCGACAGTGGCCACCAGATCTGTTTCGTATTGCTCGTCGTAGTCGACCAGCGGCTCGACCGTTTCCGAGTAGAAGCTATGCAGTTCTTCACTGGTTGTTCCGAGCAGCAGCCGATAGGCACCCGTAGCCTCGAAGGCGATCGGTGAACGGCCTTCGGCTTCGCCGACGTTGAGCGCAAGGTGCGCCTCGCGGGCTGCCCGCTCCAGTTCGATCGGATTAACTGCCGGCCGGGAGCGTGAAATAGTCACAGCGAGGCCGCTCAGCGAGCGGGGCAATTCCCGGTCCAGAGCTTCTTCGACCTTGGCCAACCGCTCTTCATCTGCGGCCGGTACAACAACGCCGACGATCGAACCTTCATCGACTTCGCCCATCGCCGCAATCGATCCGGGTGCGACCGCCCTGATCGTACGAACGGTCATGTCGAGCACACGGGCCCGCCAGTCACCCTCCTGGGCTGAGCCGGAATGAGCCCGAACCATGAGCACTCCGGCGCCGCGGGATACGTCGCAGCCGACTTCCTGGGCGCGGCTGACAATCTCCTCTCGGTCAGTGACCGATCCGTCAAGAATCGCCCTGACAACCTCGGCTACCGCACCCTCGTTTCCCCAGTCGGCAGAACGCGCCCGTTCCACTTCAAGGGCGCCGAATGCTGAAAGGACTTCCAGCAGTTCGTCTTCGTTGCAGTCGCCGAGGTACCTGACAACCCCCACCTGGTCATCGCCGAGCCGCAATTCGATCGTCTCCACACCCTTGCCACCACCGGTCAGCTTTCGCTCCTGGTCCTGAGTGGCGCCGGCGACTGCCAGCACGATGCCGGAGCGGTCGAGGAAAGCGACTGGAAGACCGAGAGCGTCAGCAGCTGCGCGGGCCAGTCCGGGCAGTCCCCTTCCGGCAAGCACCGGACCAGCAAAGCGGGCTGCGCCCGCCGTCCTGGAGACGCTCGCCACGACTACCCGCCTGACCAGGGAAAGACGTCCGTGATGTCCTGGGTCACGAGCACGTAGTAGATGCCCGCCAGAACCCCGATCGTGACCAGGGTCCCGAAGATGAACAGAGAAAGGAATCCCACAGCCATCTTCTCCGGCCAGCGTCCGTAAGAACCCATCGCGGGGATCAGGATCAGGCCGACGAACGCGCTCAGGCTGACCAGCGTCGCTGTACCGAATAGCCATATGTTCGTGGAGATTGCGAGGACCATTGTCTAATTTTTGCGCAACTGGCCGGTCAACAGTGCTGCGACGGCCAAAGTGGCGAAGCTGAGTGCCCCGAGAGCCCAGCCTGCGTTGACATCGCTGAGGTAGTGAACGCCCAGATATATGCGACTCAGTCCGATCAGCGCGGTGACCCCGATACCGGCAAGAATAAGGCCGGTTTTCCGGGCCATATTCGGCCTGAGCCGGATAGCGATCGTCGTCGCGAGCCAGATGTAGAAGACCGAGTTCGCGGCATGACCACTCGGGAACGACGACTGGGAGGCGGTGACCAGGCCGCCGGCCGGGCGCGGGCGGTCAATCGAATCCTTGAGGAAATCAACGCCGAAATGGATGATTACCATCGAGATCACAAGCACCGCTGCTTCGGCCCACTTGCGGTAGACGGCCAGCACAGTCGCGGTCACGGTGACCAGAGGCAGCAGGACAAATGCCGAGCCGAGCCCGGTGATCACCTTGGCCAGGTCGGTGAGCCAGTCGGAGCGGATTGCCTCGACTACGTCGATGGCGGTCGTATCCCCAGGCGTCGGCCCCGGGTTGCCGGTGACGACCTCGGTATATGCGACCAGGATGAATGAAGCGACCGCGACTATCGAGAAGAGGGTCGTCACTTCGAGTCCGAAGCTGCCGCCCGGGGTCAGCCGGCCCACCAGCCAGTCCCACCCCGGCCTGAGCCGGTGCCCGAGGGCGAGCAGGAAACGGCCGGCCCGGTTCTTCTCCATGCCTTCGACTAGTTTGCTGCGGTTGGCCGGAACCCTGAGGAACCGGTAACTGACCACCGCGATCACGCTGACCACGATCACCGTGCCGATAATCAGGGCTACCAGGCCTACATATTGAGCCGCGGCGTCGATGCTGCGGGCGAACAGGTAGCCGGCCATGATGTGAAGGGTCACCTGGAGCCCGGCCCCGAGCACGCTGTAAGGCACGAAGCCTCGGTACCTCATACCCGAGCTGCCCGCCACGAACGGCGAAAGTGCCCTGACCAGGCCGAGGAAACGGCCGATCAGCACGGTCTTGCCACCGTGCTTGTCGAAGTAGATCTCGACCTTTGGTAGCGCTCTTCGGTTATCGCGACACGGTCGCCGTGCTTGATGATGAAATCGCGGCCGAGGCGGTGGCCCAGGTAGAAACTCGTACTGTCGCCCAGGAAAGCCATCACCCAGGCGATCGCGATCAGCAGGTAGACATTGATGACCCCCTGCCCGGCGACGGCACCACCGACCAGCAGGGCAGTCTCGCCAGGTACCAGCAGGCCGACGAAAGCGCCGGTCTCGAGAAAAGCCAGAGCGCCGACCACCAGGTAGGTCCAGGCCCCGAGCAGGTTGGCGAAGTCGTCGAGCAGGGTCTGCAGGTCGAAATGCGGAAAGTAAGTCCGGTACAGGTAAAAGATCAGCGCGGCCAGCGCGGCCAGCACCAAGAGGCCGATTATCCTGCCGCGCCGGTTTTCAGGAATCCTCATGGGCCGACCCCGGCCCGACAGGCAATTGCGGGCTCGCCGATCGCTTCCACGGCTGCCTGCGCGGACTCGCCGTCGGGGAAGATCCCGAACATGGTCGGGCCAGTCCCGGTCATACCGGTGAAATCCGCACCCGACTCCTGCAGGCGCTGCCTGCCGATGCCGATCTCGGGCTTCAGTGAAAGCGCGGCTGGCTCGAGGTCGTTGCTCAACAGGCCGGGATAAGCCAGCGGTGAAACACCATTGCTGGCGACGGCCCAGAGTCGCCGCGACATTTCATCGATCTCCTCCTGGCTGCGTCCGCAGCCGAGCTGGTCGGCTTCCTGAAAGACCTGGGCCGTCGAGAGGCCCCGCTCGTGCGGCAGCAGAACCACCCAGTGCTGCTCCGGCTCAGGCAGCGGGGAAAGCTTCTGGCCCACTCCTTCGACCAGACAGATCGTAGGATCGAGCTGTGACGGCACGTCAGCCCCCAGCATGATCGCCAGACCGGGAAGGTCTTCGACCTCGCCCGCCGCCATCCTCAGCACTGCCGCGGCGTCAGCGCTTCCACCGCCGAGACCGGCCTCAACCGGAATGCGCTTCTCGATTTCCACCTTCACCGGAGGATGCCGCCAACCTTCCGAGCGCAGCAGTCGCAATGCCCTGGTCGCGATATTTTCTCCGCTTACCCCCGGGCAGATCACTACGTCCTGATCGTTTTCGCTCACCCTCAGGCGGTCGTGAAGTGAGAGCGGCTCGAAGATCGACGTGAGCTCGTGAAGCCCGTCGCTGCGCAGCGGGCCGAGGTAAAGGCAGAGATTCAGCTTGGCAGGGGCGATTAGCTCAGTCATGTCAGCAGATGTCTCAGGGCTCGATCGGGGGAAGCTCGATCATCCCCGATATCGCGGCGAACTGCTCTGGCGCCAGCATTTCGGCCCGTACCCCCGGGTCTATATCCAACTCCTTCAATGCGTTCCGGACCAAGGCAAGCGTTCCGGGAATCGCATTGTCGATCGACCTGGGCATCGCTTTCCGGCGGTGGCTGAAGGCCGCCCTGACGAGCCTGCGGACTTTTTCGTCCGGGCCCGGCCCGGCCCGCGTGATCGAGATGATCGCCGAGTCGACTCTCGGCGGGGGCCTGAATACACCCCGGCTGACTTTCCTCACCTGACGAACCTCTCCGGCAAGCTGCGCCAGGACCGAGGGACCCCCGTAGGTGCGTGATCCAGGCTCGGCTCTGAGACGGTCGGCGATCTCCTTCTGCACCATGACCATCCACTTTCGAATCGTCGGTACTTCAAAAATCGTGCGCATGATCAATGGGGTTGCGACCGAATAAGGCAGATTTGCGACCATCGCCGTCGGTGCCGGCTGAAGGCTTTGAAGCGGATATTTCACCGCATCAGCCCAGATCAGGTTGACGTTCGGCACTTTCGCCACTTCAGACAGCAGCGGCTCCAGACCCTGGTCCAGCTCGATCGCATGAACCCCCGAAGCAACCGCCGCGAGGCGGGTCGTCAGAACCCCCTCACCCACCCCCACTTCGAGCACCCAGTCTTCAGCGGTCAATTCGGCGTCCCTGACGATTGCGTCGAGCAGGTTCGGATCCGTCAGGAAGTTCTGGCCGAGCCTCACCAAGCGAATACGCGCTGCGCGTTGCTGGTCACGGTCTGGCTGAAGTCTTCGTACGTGACTTCGCGCAATTCGGCCAGCAGCTCCGCCGTCTCAACCACGAAGGCCGGCTGGTTGCGGTGCCTGCGCCGCGATTGCGGGGTCAGGTAGGGCGCGTCAGTTTCGGCGAGGATCAGTTCCCGCGGCACCTTCGCTGCTGCGTCGCGAAGATCCTGATTCGCCGGATAGGTGACATTGCCCGCGAAGGAGCAATACCAGCCGCGTTCGATCGCTCGCTCGACCCATCCGGGGGCAGAAAAGCAATGGAGGATCACCTCCAGGTCCTGGCCTGCCCGATCCAGCATCGAAAAAGCCTCTGCCACCGCGCGCTCGCTTCCGGCCGGGTCCCGCATGTGGATCACGATCGGCAGGTCGAGGCTCGAAGCGATCCCTATCTGGGCTTCGAAAGCGAGACGCTGCTCGTCCGGATCTGCGGTTTCGCGGTAGAAGTCGAGACCGGTCTCCCCAATCGCGACTACCCGGCGGTGACCGGCCAGGGATTCGATGTCGGCCGCGGACTCCGGTCCGAAACCACCGGCCTCATTCGGGTGGCGCCCCAAGGCGACATAGACCTCATCGAACTTTTCGGCAAGGGCAATCTGCTCGCGGTTGGACTCTTCGTCCAGGCCGACCGTGAGGATCCGGGTCAGGCCGGCTGCACGCGCCGCCTCCATCACCTCTTCCGGGGTCTGCGGGCAACTCGCTATGTGCGAGTGGGTATCGACCAACCGGACCCTCTAGCGGTAAAAACGGAAGGCGCGGGTCTTTGCGACCCTCTTGCCGGTCTCAACGTCCTTGGCGCTGAACTTGACCTTCAACTTCGACTTGCGGTAGTTGTCCTTGAGATAGCGAAAGCCGAACTTGATGGTCAGGACCTTGTTTTCGCCCAGCTGGCCGGCATCGGCGACGCTGCCCTTTCCGACCGGCGTGAAGATCGTCATCTTGACCTTTGCGTCGCAGAGCTTGCTGCAGCTGATCAGCACCGGCAGCTTGCGAGCAACCTTGAGCTTGGCTTTGCCATCGCGCGAGACGATCTTCAGCTTCAGGGGCAGCGGCTGGTCAACGAGGCCCGAAGCTCCGGAAACAGGAATCGGGGGCCAAGCAGGTTGCGAAAGGCAATGACGCC
>CALEMO010000209.1 GCA_937910825.1 uncultured Solirubrobacterales bacterium
TCGGCGAAGGCACTGATGAATTCCAGCAGATGGTGATCGCCAAGGCCCTCGGCTGCTAAGCCGAGTTGCCCGTGCCCGGTGGTCCCTGCTCGACTGCTGAAGGCGCCGAACCTGCTCTGCGGGGCTCAACCGGCAGGAGCCGCCGAGGTCACGGTGCCGACCGGACGCTCGGCGATTTCGGCACCCCTGCCCACCGTGTCCGGTATGCCGTAATAGTTGAGCACCTGAAGTTCCTGTTCCCGGTTGAGCGGCATCTCGGGGTCAATCGCCGGAGCATTACGGATGACTTCCCGGTCATGCGGCACCCATACCCTGCCGGCCGCAGCCGCACATTCGCGGATCGAGATCGGAACCACCTTGCCGAAGCGCCCGAGCTTGGCGAGGATCCAAGCTGGCTCACCACTTTCCTGGTCGACGAAAAGCCCCTCGACCTTGGCGACGCTATGTCCCGAAACTTCGTCGATCCTGTAGCCGACCCAGACCTTCACGTCTTCCAGGCCGGGCTGGCGGGCGGTGGCATCAGACATCCTTTTCCCCTTCCAGGAGCTGGGCGGCGGCAGATGCGGGATCCAGATCCCGACTCACCACCCGGTTCAGTAGTTCAATCACTTCAGGATCATCCTCGATCGTAGCCTCAAGGCGCCGCCTCATCCTCGCGCTGGCGATGCCGAGCACCTCGTTTCGAAGGTTGCGGGCCCGGCGCTGGCTAAGAGTTCCCTGTTGCTCGATGAAATCACGATGCTCAGTGATCTTTGCCGCCAGCTCGACAATTCCTTCGCCCCGGACAGCCTCGGTACGCAGGATCGGAACCCTCCAGTCTCCGGGCGCATGCGCCAGGGAAAGTGCACCTCTGACCTCGCGGATCATCGTATCGGTCATCGGATGGTCAGATTTGTTGACCACGATTACGTCCGGAATCTCCATGATTCCCGCCTTCAGGGCCTGGATCGAATCGCCGGATCCGGGCATCAGAGCGAGCACGACCGTATCGGCGTGGTCGACGATGTCGATCTCGCCCTGCCCCACTCCGACGGTCTCGAGCAGCACGTCGTCCTTGCCCGAGGCGTCCATCACGAGGGCCGCCTGAAGTGCAGCCTCCGAAAGTCCGCCGAGCGCTCCGCGGGAGGCCATCGAGCGAATGAAAACGCCGGAGTCGAGAAAGTGCTCAGAAAGCCGGATCCGGTCTCCGAGCAGGGCACCCTGGGTGAATGGGCTCGAAGGATCGATCGAAAGCACCGCCACCTGCCGGTCGAGCTTTCTGAACTCACCAATAAGGGCGCCAATCAAG
>CALEMO010000210.1 GCA_937910825.1 uncultured Solirubrobacterales bacterium
TATGCGCGGCAAGCGCCAGATCAGCGCCAAAGCAGTCTTCAAAGTGACTCGCGCCGGCCGCTCCCGCAGCAAGTCCAGCCGACGCCTTATATTGGTCCGCCGGGGCTGACCCTTAGCCAGATAGGGGACTGGTTGGGGATGACCCTGAGCTGTGCTTTCCGGTGCGATTTCCCTGCTACGGTCCCCTCACGATGGAATCCACCCTCGAGTCACCCAGTCAGCCTGAAACCCCCTCTGCCGCGATCATCACCGCGACCGGCATCGAACGCTTTTACGGCGAAGGCATTGCCGAAGTTCGTGCCCTCGATGGCGTTGACGTCACCTTCGAAAAGGGGCGTTATACATCGATTATGGGCCCTTCGGGTTCGGGTAAGTCGACCCTTATGCACATCCTCGCCGGGCTGGACAAGCCGACCGCTGGAACAGTCGAGGTTGGCGGGGTCGAGATCACCGAACTCGACGACGGGGATCTGACCCAGCTGCGGCGGGACAAGCTCGGCTTCGTATTTCAATTCTTCAACCTGCTGCCGGTCCTCACTGCCGAGGAGAACATTCTTTTGCCGCTGTCGATCGCCCGCCGCAAGCCCGACCAGGCATGGGTGGACGAATTGATCGAGCGGGTCGGCCTCAGCGACCGCCGCAGCCATCGGCCATCTGAGCTCTCCGGCGGACAGCAGCAGAGGGTGGCTGTCGCGCGGGCCCTGGTCACCAAGCCCGCCGTGCTCTTTGCCGACGAACCGACTGGCAACCTCGACTCCAAGTCCTCCGAAGACGTGCTGCAGCTGCTGCGAGGTTCGGTGGATGAATATGGCCAGACAGTGGTCATGGTCACCCATGAGCCCGACGCGGCCGCCAACGGAGATCGGTTGATTGCGCTGCGCGACGGAAAGCTCGTCCACGACGCTCCGCCCGTCTCGGCCGACGCGGTGATTGAGCTGCTAAAGACCCTTGCTTAGCCTGACATTCAAGAACCTCTGGGCGCGGAAATGGCGCTCGCTGATGACCGCCGTCGCCGTGGTATTCGGTATCGCGCTGGTCGCCGGCACCTACGTGCTGACCGATACCACCAACGGTGCCTTCGACGACATCTTCGTTAAGTCGAATGAAGGCGTAGACGTCGCGATCACGACCAAAGAAGCGGTCGAGCAGCAGGACGGCAGCATCCCCGCTTTCAGTGTCAGCTATCTCAAGCAGGTTCGCCGTGTGGACGGCGTTGGCCTGGCCGCCGGCTCGATCTTCAGGCAGGGCGCGATTCTCGATTCGAAAGGCGATTCCGTAGGCGGAGGCTTCGCTCCCCAGTTCATAGCTTCCAAGCTGCCAGATGTCCTCGAGCCATCGGACTATGTCCAGGGCCGGGCTGCCAGCACCCGCAAGCAGGTTTCACTGGACGAAGCTGCCGCCGAGCGTTCGGACCTCAAGCTCGGCGACTCGATCCAGCTGGTCGGAATCGGCCGGGCACAAGGCTTTCGCATCGTCGGGCTGACCCAGCTCGGCGGAGCGTCTTTTGGGGGCACATCAATCGCTTCGGTGCTGCTGCCGGTGGCCCAGGGGCTGACCGGCAATGCCGGCAAGTTCGACCAGATATCGGTTCAGGCGGACCCGGGGGTGAGCCCGGAAGAATTGCGTGACCGCATCAGTAAAGTGCTGCCGCAGAATCTGCGGGTCGAGACCGGTTCCGAAAACGCCGAGCGAAACGGCAGCGACATCCGTGACTCGCTCAGCTTCCTCTCGATTGCGCTGCTTGCGTTCGCGGCGATCTCACTGTTCGTTGGTTCGTTCGTGATCTACAACGTCTTCTCGATCACAGTCGCCCAGCGCACCCGGGAGTTCGGCATGCTCAGGACCCTGGGCGCCAGCCGTGGTCAGATCCTCTCGACCGTGCTGATCGAGGGGTTTCTGATCGGCCTGCTCGCATCCGTGGTCGGCATCCTCGTCGGCCTGGGCCTCGCCCAGGGCTTGAGCGCGGTGCTGAAGTCAGTCGGAGCCGAGCTGCCGAGCAAGTCACTGGTCGTCGAGTCGAGAACGATCATCGTTTCACTCGTGATCGGGGTCGGTGTGACCCTGGTTTCGTCGCTGATTCCCGCGATTCGCTCGACCCGGGTACCACCGATCGCGGCACTTTCGGAGAACGTCACGGTCGGAGGTAGCAACCGCGTGCTGTTGCGGGGCATCATCTCCGCGGTGCTAGCTGTCGGAGGCCTGGCGCTAATTGTTTGGGTTCTGGTCAGTGGAACCGAAGGCGGAAACGCCGCGCTCCGGATGGGCGGCGGAGCAATCGCGGTGGTGATC
This sequence comes from uncultured Solirubrobacterales bacterium, assembly GCA_937910825.1. Lineage (GTDB taxonomy): Bacteria > Actinomycetota > Thermoleophilia > Solirubrobacterales > 70-9 > 67-14. Next base: position 2,290 of record CALEMO010000210.1, read on the forward strand.
GCCATCTCGATTTTCAGCCCGCAGCTCGTACGTCCTATGGCTTCGGCGATCGGCATGCCGATCGAGAAGGTGGGCGGCCTGACCGGCCGTCTGGCCCGCGAGAACTCGATGAGGAACCCTTCCCGTACGGCAGTGACCGCGGCCGCACTGATGATCGGACTGGCGCTGGTCAGTTTCGTGACGATTTTCGCTTCGGGCCTGAACAGCTCGGTGACCAAGGTGATCGACCAGGACCTGAAGGGGGAGCTCATCCTCCAGGGCCCCGGTGGCTTCAATCCGATCCCGATCGCTTCGGTGAACGCCGCTGGGAACGTTGAAGGGATCGAAGCCGCGTCGGGGATCAGCTTCAGCCAGGTGAAGGTCGAAGGCGGCGGTTCCAAGTCGATGTCATCGGTCGAGCCCGACAACATCAACCAGGTGGTCAGCATTGACTTCAAGCAGGGCTCCCCGGATGACCTTTCCGGCCTCGAAGACGGCCAGGTTGTCGTCAGCGAGGGGCTTGCTGATCAGGCTGGTCTCGAGGTCGGAGACGTGGTCACCCTGACATCGAAGACCGGCAAGACGCCTGAGTTTGAGGTGACCGCGGTCATGGCTTCGGGCAATCTTGCCCTGCTCGGCGACCTGGTCGTGACCCAGAACGAGATGATCAATACCTTCGGCGTCAATACTGCATTCTTCGCGTTGCTGAAGGCTGCGGACGGACTTGATATCGACAAGGTTCAGAACCGTGTCGAGAAATCTCTCGAGAAAAACTTTCCGACGACGGACGTGCTCAACCAGCAGGAGCTCAAGGACACCCAGCAGGAGCAGATCAACGGCTTGCTGGCCTTGATCTATGTGCTGCTCGCCCTGGCAGTGGTCGTCTCGCTGGTCGGTATCGTGGTCACCCTGATCCTTTCCGTATACGAGCGGACCCGGGAGCTGGGCATGCTGCGCGCGGTCGGTATGTCACGTCGGCAGGTCAAGCGCATGGTGCGCTTCGAAGCGGTGATCACGGCGGTTCTGGGCGCGATGGCAGGGCTGATCCTCGGCGTCATATTCGCCTTCCTGCTCGGCATCCCGCTGGAGAGCGAAGGTTTCGTCCTCAGCTATCCGATCCCGACGCTGTTGATGATCCTGGTGCTGACCGCCCTGGCGGGCGTGCTCGCCGCGATCTACCCGGCCCGCAAGGCGGCCAAGCTCGATGTGCTGGAGGCCGTCTCCTACGAGTAGGGAGGCGGCTCAGCTGTCGAAGCCGAGGCCGAGCCGGTCCAGGGTTCTCAGCCAGAGGCCGCGCCTTCCGTCCTTGCGGTCGGCTGCGGCCAGCCGGCTGCGAGTGAACTGGATTGTGCCCCAGCGCAGCGGTTCGGGCGGAAATGGAATCGGCTTCGTGGACCCGTAGCTGGTTCCAGTGACTTCGTTTTTCCGGCCGTCGAGCAGGTCCAGCCCGACGCCCGCAGAAAAGCGGCTGGCCCCGACGCCTAGTCCCGTATGACCGACCGCATAGGCGACCCGGCCGTCATGCGCCTGCCCGTAGAAAGCGAAGAAGCGCGAACAGGTGTCGATCGCGCCGCCCCACCTGTGGGAGAAATTCAGGCCTTCAAGCTGCGGGAATGCGGTGAAAAAGCGTTGGGCGAGACCGGCGAAGCTCTCCTCCCGTTGGTATAGGCCGTCTTCGACCCGGCCACCGTAGTGGTAGATCGCGTCGTAGCCGCCCCAGAGGATCCGGCCGTCCGAGGTCGGCCGGTAGTAGTGGAACTGATTCGACGAGTCGGAGAGTCCCTGCCGCCCGTCCCAGCCGATCGAATCCCATTGCGCCCCTGAAAGCGGCTCGCTGACCAGCACGTAGTCGTAAACCGGAACCACCCTGGAGCGGATCGCTCTGAGCGGGCTGCGGAACGCGGCGGTTGCCAGGAGGACCTTGCCGGCCCTGACCACACCATCGTCGGTTTTCACATCGACACCGGCTCCGGCCTTCGTCAGGCCTTTCATCTCCGTGTTCTCATGGATCGAGACCCCCTGTCGCTCTGCCAGCTCAATCAGGCCGTCGCAGAGTTTCACCGGGTCGACTGTGCACTCGCCGGACTTTTGCCAGAGCCCGCCCATGTATATCGGGGAGTTGACCTCGGCCTGCATCGACTCCTGGTCGAGAATTTCCGCCTCGTGGCCGAAGTCGGTGAGCTGCTGAAGTGCTTCTTCCAGTTCATCAACCTGTCCGGGCGTAACCGCCGTCGCGATCGCACCGGGGGAAAGCAGGTCGCATTCGATCCGGTTCTCGGTGATCGTCGACTTGATCGCCTCGAGGTTCTCCAGGCCGAGCCTTTCCAGCCTGCTCACATCGTCGTCGCTGAAGCGTGCCAGGCCGTTTCCGATGCCGTGCACCAGGGACGAGGACATGAAGCCGCCGTTTCTTCCGCTGGCACCGATGGCAATGGTCTCCCGCTCGATCAGGGTGACTGAGCGCTCCGGCAAACGCTGCCGGGCGAGGATGGCGGCCCAGATACCGGTCAGGCCACCGCCGACGATCAGCAGGTCGGTTTCGATTCTGCCTCCCACGGCAGGCTTGGGCGGTGGTCGACCGTGCGAAAGCCAGTATGGATTCGGCTCGGCGTCCGCATACGAACGCCGGTCGCCCGGGCTAGGCTCCGCGGTCGGCCAAACAGAGATGTCAGTGCCTGAACGGGTCATCCCCAGACTCTAGCCCGGAGACGTTGTCAGTCGCTCAGAAAGTGAAGAAAAGCGGCCGCCGCCTTCGTCGCGCCTGACCCCGTTCTCGAGTGCCGGGCGGTCACCGACCATCACGCACATCTCGCGGGCCCGGGTGATCGCGGTATAGATCAATGGCCGAGTGAGCATGCCGCTGTGGGAGCGGCTGCAGACGAAGATTACGACCGGTATTTCGCTGCCCTGCGCCTTGTGGACCGAAACGGCGTAGGCCAGCTTGAGGTCCGACGATTCTGTATAGGGAATCACGATTTCCTGGCCGTCATCTGTCTGGAGAACCGCCATCTCTTCCTCGGGGTCATCTTCGAGCAGGAAGCAGATGGTTCCGTTCATCAGCCCCAGCTCGTAGGCGTTGCGTGTCTGGATGAGCCGGTCTCCGATTCTGAACCGCTCGGTCAGGGCGGGCCGTCCGTCAGGGTTCAAACTCTGCTGAAGCTTCTTGTTCAGCGCATCGATGCCCGCCTCTCCGCGATAGATCGGGGCCAGTACCTGGGCGTCCCGGATCGGGTCCAGCCCGAGCCCGGCCGAGACCCGCTCGGAAACCATTTCGACCACTGCGTCGCGGGTTTTCTCCGGAGTGTTCCTTTCGACGAAGTAGAAGTCCTGCACCTGCCCTTCCTCTGGGGAAAGGTGGGGTGGCCGCCCCTGGTTGACTTCGTGGGCTGCTGTGGTGATCATCGATCGAGCCGCCTGCCTGAAAATGTGGTTGAGCCGGGTCACCGGCACGATTTCCGAGTCGATCAGGTCCGAAAACGGCTTCCCGGCGCCGACCGGTGGAAGCTGGTCGGCATCGCCTACGAAAACGATGTGGGTATCGAGTCCGAGCCCGCTCAGCAGGACTTCGGCGACGTGAAGGTTGATCATCGAGGCTTCGTCGACGATCAGCAGCTCCAGCGGCAGCGGATGTCCCGGCTTGAACAAAGGCTCGGTTCCGGGACGCCATTCGAGCAGTCGGTGGATCGTATACGCCGCCGTGCCTGTCGCCTCAGACAGCCGCCGTGCGGCGCGGCCGGTCGGAGCACAGAGGCCGACCCGAAGGTTGGCCTTGCGGGCCTCGGTGACGATCGTCTTGGTGCACACCGTCTTGCCGACGCCGGGGCCGCCGGTCACGATCGACACCCTCGATCCGAAAGCCGCGACAACCGCCTGCCACTGCTCGGCGGTCAGCGTCTCATCTTCGACCTGGTCCGGCAGGTAGTCGATATGGGCCTCGAGTTCGGCGCGGTCCCGCAGGTCACCAGCGACCCAGATCTCCCGGCTGAGCGTCCTTTCCCTGTAGATGCGCCCTTCGTCGCAGGTCAGCCCGTAGGCAGCTTCAAGAACCTCGGGGTCGGGCGTATGGCCGAGCAGCTTCGCCGCCTCACGACGCAGCTGTTCTGCAGGCAGGTGTGTGTGACCGCGCCGTTCGGCTTCCCCCAGCAGGTAATAAGCCGCCGCCTGGGCCCGGCGGTCGGATTCGGTGGGAACGTCGGCAGCGAGCGCGATCCGGTCAGCCCGGACAAAACCGACCCCGTCGATTTCGGTCAGGCGATACGGGTCCTCGCGGATCGTCTTCATTGCCTGGTCCCCGAAGCGGGCGTGGATCTTCGCGGAGAGGTGAGCCAGCCCGTGCGGGGCCAGTTCCACGTGCAGGTCGCGCAGTGCGCGTGTCTCGTACCAGCTTTCGGTCGCGGCTTCTGCCTGAGCGCGCCCGAGCTTTGGAAGGCAGCCGAATACACCCGAAGGGTCGGCCGCGATCTTTTCCATCACCTGGTCTCCGTAGAGGTCGCAGAGAGTCTCGGCCCTTACCGGCCCGATGTGTCTCAGGGTGCTCAGGTAGGCGACCTGTCCGGCGCGATCGGCCGGATCTAGGGGGAAGGCCGTATCCGCCAGCACCTGGGGTCCGAACTTCGGGTGGTGTTTCCAGCGTCCGACCAGTCGTGAGCGCTCCCCTGGATTCAGGTGGGCGACGGGGCCGGTGACGATGATTTCGTCGCCGGATTCGTCACGCACTTCGATCACCGCGTAGCCGTCGTCTTCGGCTGCGAAAATCACCCGGCTGACCTCGACCGGACCGTCGAATCCGTTCTCGTCATCGAAGAGTGGTTCGGTCCGGTCGGGCATCGGCTCAGCGTAGACGTTGAGGCGGAAACAAAAGTCCCGCCGGCGAACCTGCCGCGCCACGCTTGGCGGTGAACTCAACCCCTAGACTCGTCGGGATGGCAGAAAAAGGTTCCAAGCCACTCCAGGATGCCGTCGCAGAAGCCGCACGCGCCGCCACCAAGCCGACCGGTCCGGTCCGGAAGAAGAGCGGCGGGCGCTCGACCGATGTATTTGGAAGCGAGATGCGCCGCCGTGATCTGCTGCCCCTGCTGGTACTTCACCTGATCCGCGACGAGGCCACCTATGGCAATTCCCTGATCGAGGCGATCGAGACACTCACCCAGGGCGTGATTTCGGTCAATCCGAACACCATGTACCCGCTGCTGCGTGATCTTGAAAGCAGGGGCATGATCAAAGGGAACTGGGAGCATCCCGACAAAAGAACCCGCCGATTTTATTCGATGACTCCGGACGGCGAGGAGGAATACCAGCGTCTCGCGGCCGAGATCGAACCGTTCCTTGACTCGGTCATCCGCTCGATCTCGATGATCAAGCAAGAGGTTTACGGGCAGTAGCCGCAGCACCCGGGTTCGATTTTCAGCGCCACTTTTACTATCCTGCTTGCATGTATGCCACCGGGGGAATTGCTGACCGTTTCCATCCACTCGTCTCGAATGTGGAAAAGCGACTTAGCGGGCCGCTGCCCGCCGCAGTCCGTTTCTGGGACGGAAGTGAACTCGGCCCGGGAGAACGCGGATCGGCCAGCGATACGATCGTGCTCAAGAACCGGCGGGCCTTGACCTATGCGGTAATGCGGCCCGACCAGGTTGGCATCGCCCGTGGTTGGGTTGCCGGGGACATCGAACTCGAAGGTGACCTTGAACGCGCGATGATGGCCGGATCGCGGCTCTACGGCTTCGATTTCACCCGAAGGGAAAAGCTTGAGGCGGCGCGGATCGCGCTGGCAGTGGGTGCGATCAAGATTCCGCCTCCCAAGGCCCCGGAGACGGAGGCGAGGGTCTCGGGCGGACTGCATTCGCTGCGACGTGATCGCCAGGCGATTTCCCACCATTACGACGTCTCGAACGATTTTTACCGCCTGATCCTCGGTCCGACGATGGTCTACTCATGCGCCTATTTCGCCGATGCGGATGACAGCATTGAAGTGGCGCAGACCCGGAAGCTGGACGTGATCTGCCAGAAGCTCGACCTGCAGCCGGGAGATCGCCTTCTGGACATCGGCTGCGGGTGGGGATCTCTGATCATCCACGCGGCAACCCACTACGGCGTCAGAGCTGTCGGCGTGACCCTTTCGGAAGAACAGACGAAGCTGGCCCGTGAGCGCATCACCGAAGCCGGCCTCAGCGACCTCTGCGAAGTGCGGATTCAGGACTACCGCGAAGTCAATGACGGCCCCTACGACAAGATCTCCTCGATCGGCATGTACGAGCATGTCGGATCAAGTCAGCTCGACAACTACATGGCCACGATTACCGCCCTGGGGCGGCCAGGTGGCCGGGTTCTCAATCACGGAATCTGCCGGATGCAGGACGATCAAGAGCAGCCGAACACCTTCATCACCCGCTACGTATTCCCCGACGGCGAGCTGCACCGCGTTTCGAAAGTCGTGAAGGCACTGGAGGGCGCGGGGCAGGAGATGCGCGATGCGGAGTCGCTGCGTGAGCACTACGCACTGACCCTGAAGCACTGGGTCAGAAATCTGGAGGAGCACAAGGACGAGGCGATCGAGCAGATCGGAGAAGAGCGCGAGCGGATCTGGCGCCTGTACATGACGGCGAGCATCGGTGCCTTCGAAAGAGGCGACATCGCGATTCACCAGATCATCAGCGTGATCCCCGGGGCGGAACATGCCATGCCGCTGGCCCGGTCTTCGTACATACGAGCGGACACCGCAGCTCCCAGCTAGGCCGAGGAACAGCTCAGAGGGTGAGGCTTCGGCCGGGGTCCTGGAGCATTCGGGTGGCAAGATCGGCCGTGACGGGCCGTGACATCAGGAATCCCTGGGCCAAGTCGCAGTTGAGATCCCTGACCATCTGAAGCTGGGTTTCGGTGCTAACGGCCTCGGCTACGACGGTCATCGAAAGGGAATTGCCGATGCTGATGATTGCCTCTGCGATGGCTGAGCCCCTGCGTTCACCCGCGCCAAGGTTCTCGATGAACGAGCGTTCAATCTTGATCGTGTCAAAGGGGAACTCGTTCAGGTAGATGAGTGAGGAAAAACCGGTTCCGAAGTCGTCGAGTGCCAGCCGGACCCCGAAGTCGTGGAGTTCATTCAGCACGTTCTTGACGGTGCTGGTGCCGGCGACGAGTACGGATTCGGTGATTTCAAGCGCCAGGCGTCGCGGGTCGACCTCAAACCCATCGAGCAGACCCCTTACCTTGACGGGCAGGCCCTTCGAGCGGATCTGTCGCGCCGACGCGTTGACCGAGACGGCCAGCTCGCGCTCGCGTTCGATCAGCTTCTGCCACTCGGACATCTGTCTGATCGCGTCAGCGAGAACCCGGGAGTCGATCTGGGTGATCAGGTCGCTTTCTTCGGCGATACCGATGAATTCCCCGGGAAGAACAAGTCCGTTGGTCGGATGCTGCCAACGGACCAGAGCCTCGAAGGCGATGATCTCACCGCTGGCGAGAGAAAATATCGGCTGCAACCAGATCATCAGTGGAGTTCATAGGCCGAGATTATTACGGCAGGGCAATCAGCCGCCACTGGTTGGACTCAGGCTGCGTCTGCGAGGCGGGACTGCTTCCGATCCAGGTCCCCGCTCATGCCGGCGATGTTCACCCAGGTCGGGTTTGCGACCTCGAATCTGCGGCGGACCGAAGGTGGCACTGGTTCCAAGGTCGCTTCAACGCAGGCGTTGACGCTGCGGAGCAGCTCTTCACCGTTTTCGGTGACTTCGCTCTTCTTCAGGAAGGAAGTTCTCCAGGCGGTCATGGCGGTGATTGCCCGGTCGAAAGTTTCTCCGGGACTCTGCCTCGATTCACCGTAATGCGCGAAGTGAAGGCTGGCGGGATCGAACCCCCGAAGCTTTTCGATCGAGGCGACGGCTTCGTCGTGACAGAAATCTGAAGGTGGGGTGGAGGGGCGGATCGTCCGGCTGCCCGGAAGCTGAAGTCCTAGTGCATCACCGCAGACCATCGCCCCGGTCTGGCGGTCGAAGAAGACCATATGTGCACCAGTGTGGCCAGGCGATGCAATCGCCTCCAGCCGCCGGTCTCCGAGATCTACGGAATCTCCGTCACGCAGAGGCCGCAATCTGGTCGTCTCAACCGCGACTGACCTGCCGAACCATTTTTCGGCATCTTCACCCCAGATTGCCCTGGCGGAATCAGCAAGGCGTTCCGGGTTGACCAGGTACCCGGTCACGCTCTCATGGACGTAGACCGTCGCTTCGGGGAAGTGCCGGGCGATCTCGCCGGCGGCACCGGCGTTCTCGCAGTGGACATGGGTCAGGACGATCGAGTCCAGCCTTTGGATGCCGACTTCTCTCAGACCTTTGATTACGTTGCCTGCGGTATTTGCTGGTCCGGGATCAATCAGGGCAGGCCTTTTACCAGGAAGCAGGTGGGCAGCCATGATTTCGGATTCACCTCGCATCCGGGTGTCAATCACGATCGGTTCGATCGTTTCGGGCGGGGGAACTTCGGTACCTCGGGAGCGGGACACAGGTTCGGCGGAATTCGCGGCCAATCTGACGGGTTTCAGATTGCCCAGAACCTTCTTGCGAACGTTGAACCGTGTTGTCATCTCTATACCTTCAACCGATCAGAATGAGGGATGATTCGGTCAGGCCGAATCGAATTCACCCATTAG